>DATAAL010000367.1:0-8959 GCA_036260145.1 Longimicrobiaceae bacterium
CCCGAACGGCGCCGTCGGCTCGTCCACGTCGCCCAGCAGCTCGCGGAAGTACGCCTCGTGCTCCGCGCGGCTCACCCCCAGCCGCGCCTGCGCCACGTAGTTGCGGAACGGCAGCGGCGCCGGCAGCTCGTCGGCGCGTCCACGCAGGTGCGCCCGGATCTCCTCCCGGAACACGTCGGAGCTCACGTGGTCGCCGATGAGGTGGTGCTGCTGCCAGAGCATCACCCACCCGTCTCCCTCCCCGTCGCGCGCGAAGTGGACCCGCATCATCGGCGCGCGGCGCACGTCCAGCCGGTGGCTCCTGGGGCCGAACCGGGCCCAGAGCCGCGTGGCTGCGTCCCCGCCGGTCGGGTCCAGCTCCACCTCCTCCACCCCGAGCCGGGCCTCGCGCCACACCACCTGCACCGGCTCGGGGAGCCCCTCCCATACCACCGCGGTGCGCAGGACGTCGTGCCGGTCGATGACCGCCTGCATCGCCCCGAGGTACGCGTCCAGGCTGGCGCGCCCGTCGAACCGGGAGAGGCTGCCCTGGAGATAGGGGTCTCCTTCCGTGGCGAGCAGGTGGTGGAAGAAGATCCCCTCCTGCAGCGGGGCCAGCGGATAGACGTCCTGGACGTTCCGCGCTCCACCCGGCACCGCCGCCACGATCCGCTCGATCTCCGCCTGGTTCAGCTCCACCAGCGTCAGCATCTCCGGCCGGATCGGTGGCGGAGACCACCAGCCTTCTCCCTGGATCATGTCCAGGAGGGCGGCCTTGTGCACGCGCAGCTCGGAAACGAGGGACTGGTCGAGCGCACCCCGACCCCCGGACACGGCGAGCGCGCCGTCGCTCTTCCGCAGCTGGATCCCGGACGCCTGGAGCTTCGCGAGCAACGCTTGTAGGGCCATGACTACGGTCTCATCCCTAGGGTCTTTTGGGGAGCGATACGGCGGAATTCGGACGGCGCCGTGCTTCCCCGGAGCGGGTGGCGCCCCGGGGTTTTGTGCCTGGACGTGCGGCTTACCCATTTAATTTGCGTCAGGTAATGACAATATGCTGCACCACGTGACGCCGGGACAAGGGTTTCGTGACGGCGTTGTTTCCAGTCGCGGCCGGCCGGCGGGGAGGGTCAGCCGTGGGAGCACGCGACGGCCCTCCGGGACCAGAGATCCGCGATCTCCTCCAGGACCCCCTCCAGCCGCTCTTCGGTGATCCCCTGCTCCGGCAGGATCTCACCCAGGGTGCGGGTACCGTCCGCGGCCCAGAGGACGCCGAAGGCGTCCCTGGAGATGGCTACGGTCCTCTCGCCGAAGTAGCGGTTGGCGGTGCTCTCCAGCGCGTACTCCCGCGCACCCCCGGGGCGCGTGTGCATCACGAGCTTGCGGGTGGCCGGGACGGAGGGGCTCAGCGCCCGGAAGCGCAGCACCCCTGCCCCGACACGCTTCCGGACGAGGAAGTCGCCAACCACCAGCGCGTCCAGCCCCGTGGTGAGGAAGCAGGTCACCGCCTCGTCCAGGGAATCCACGATGGGTTCCGCGTTGTTGTTGAACGAGGTGTTCAGCAGCATGGGGACCCCGGTGAGGCGCCCGAACGCCTCCAGCAGCGCCCAGTAGCGCGGGTTCACGTCGCGCGCGACGGTCTGCACGCGCGCCGTCCCGTCCACGTGCGTGATGGCACCGAGCAGCGGGCGCGCCTCCTCGCGGACCCGGAGGGTGAAGGTCATGAAGGGGAACGCCGTGGTCTCTCCCGGAAGGTCGAAGTAGTCGCCCGCCCGCTCCTCCTGCACCGAGGGCGCGAAGGGACGGTACCCCTCGCGCTTCTTGACCATGGCGTTGATCCGGTCCTTGTTCTCCGCCGGGCGCGGATCGGCCAGGATGCTGCGGTTCCCCAGGGCGCGGGGGCCGAACTCCGAACGCCCCTGGACCCACCCGACTACCGCTCCGTCGGCCAGGAGGCGGGCGGTCTCCTCCGCCACATCGCCGCAGCGCTCGAAGGTGATCAGCTCGCTCCAGCTCCGCAGCCCGCCTTCCACCCCCGCCTCGCCCGGGAGGCCGCTGCCCAGGTACACGTGCCGCATCGCCGCGGGGGCCAGCTCCACCCCCTCCTCGTGCAGCACGGCCAGCGCCGCGCCCAGGGCGTTGCCCGCGTCGTGCGCCGCCGGCTGGACCCACACGTCGTCGAACAGACCGGAGTACGCGATCCGCCCGTTCAGGGAGCAGTTGTGCGCCACGCCGCCGGCGAGGCACAGGTTCCGCTCACCGGTCTCCGCCCGGAAGTGGGTGAGCACGTGGAAGACGATGCTCTCGAGCGCCCGCTGGAGCCCTGCCGCGAAGTCGCTGTGCGCCTGGGTGAAGCGCTCTCCCTTCCTTCGGGCCTGCTGCGCCAGCCCGGCCTCGTCGATGAGGCGCAGGAACGCCTCGCCCCGCGTCACCTCGTAGTCCCCGTCGGCGAGAAGCCGGTACGACTGCGCGAACGTCTCCGCGTACCGCTCCGGATCGCCGTACGGTGCGAGCCCCATCACCTTGTACTCGTCGAACCGGGTGTATCCGACCGCGGCAATGTACTCGCGGTAGAAAAAGCCCAGCGACTTCCTCACCGGGTACTCCCGGAGAACCCGGAGCCGACCGCCCTCGAAGGTCGCGACCACGCCCGACAGGCCGTCCCCGGCACCGTCGATGGAGACGGCCAGGCCGCGGCGGAAGCCGGAGGGGAGGGTCGCGCTCCAGAGGTGGGCCCGGTGGTGCTCGACAAAGCGGAGGCGGCCGGACACGTCCAGGCCGAAGTCACGCCGGAAGAGGCCGGCCATCTGGCTGCGGCCACTGGCCAGCGGGAACGCGGCGTCGTCCAGCGCGCGGCGGAGGTAGTAGCGGTTCACGTTGCTCTCCGAGAAGCCGACGCCGACGAGGTCGACGTCCCCCAGCCCCGCGCCCGCCTCCTCCAGGCAGCGGCGGATCGCCCGCGCGGGGAAGGCACTGGAGTGCTTCACCCGGTTCAGCCGCTCCTCCTCGATGGCCGCCAGGACCTTTCCGTCCTCCACCAGCACCGCCGCCGCGTCGTGGAAGGACCACAGCGGGTCGTCCATGTCCTCGAAGTCGCGCGTGGGAGAGATACTGTGAATTCCTAGAACGAGCATGGTGAACCTGTCGTGATGGTGAGTGGTTTTGCCGCGGCGGTGTCCACGAGGCGGGCCAGGCGCGAGACACCATCCTCGATCGTCTCCGCGGGGACGTTCGCGAAGCACAGGCGCATGCAGTGGGCGGCCTGCTCCGGGTCGTGCGCGCAGAAGGCCGCCCCTGGCACGAACGCCACCTGCTCCGACGCCACGGCGCGCCGGAGGAGCTCTACGGTGTCGCTTCCGGCGGGGAGGCTCGCCCAGACGAACATCCCCGCCGAGGGGACGTTCCAGCGCACGGCCTCCGGGAAGTGCCGCTCCAGGGCGCCGAGCATGGCATCGCGGCGGGTCCGATACTCCACCCGGAGCCGCGCCAGGTGCGCGGGTAGGGCTCCGGTGCCCAGGAACTCGGCGATGCACCGTTGCGAGACCGAGGACACGTCCAGGTCGATTCCGTGCTTGAGGACGGAGAGCGCCGGGACGAGCGATTCGGGAACGACGGTCCACCCGACGCGCAGCCCGGGGGCGAGGATCTTGGAGAACGACCCCACGTACAGCACCCAGTCGGGGTCCAGGGCCCGGAGGGGCGGGAGCGGCGCCTCGCCATAGTGGAGCAGGCCGTACGCGTCGTCCTCCACGAGTGGCACCTCGAACCGGCGGGCCAGCTCCACCAGCTGCAGTCGCCGGTCCAGCCCGAGCGAGACCCCTAGCGGGTTGTGTCCCTCCGGGATGAGGTACACGAAGGCGGGGCGCGCGCCCCCTTCCAGCAGGGCCTCGAGGGCGTCCACATCGATCCCGTGCGCGTCCGAGGGCACCGTCACGATCTCGGGGCGGAACGGCCTGACCGCGTTGTGGATCCCGTCGTAGACCGCCGCCTCCACCGCCACCCGTCCGCCCTCCTCCAGGAGGAGGCGGGCCAGGAGGCACATCCCCTGCTGGGCGCCGGTGGTCAGGAAGACCTGTTCCTCGCGGCACCGCACCCCCCGCTCGGCCATGATCTCGACGATCTGCCGCTTCAAGGGCTCGTATGGGACACCGTACTGGAGCGGGAGTGGATCGGCGGCCAGCGCCCGCCGGGTGGCCTGCGCGTACGCCTCGGACGGGAGGAGCTCAGCCGCGGGCATCCCCAGCGCAAAGGAGAGGAGCCCGGGGCGCGCCAGGAGGGGGAGGATCTCCCGCAGCGCCGACGGAGAGCTCGCCCGCGTCCACGATGCGAGAGCCCGCTCGATCGGGGCGCGCGCCTCCCCCGTGGCGGCGCCGCCCGCCAGCGGCACCCGGATGCGGAGGCGCCCGGCCGGTCCGGTGGGGGGCGACGCGGGGACGCGGATCCCGCGCAGGTGCGCCGCCAGCTGCGCCGCGTGGACCCGGAGCTCCGGGACCGCGGTGCTCTCCCAGTGCTCCGCCTTCAGCATCGGTCCGACGTAGAAGAGGACCGTCGAGGCTCTTCCCTCCCGGTCGAGAAGGGCGTGGTCCGCGGCGGTCCGGATGCCGAGCCCGAGCGGGTCCGGGGTGAGCAGCCCCTGACGCACCAGCGAGTCCAGGAGGGGCTCCCCGAGCGTGGCGACGTTGCCGTTGGGGCCGGTGCAGTTGACCACCGTCCCTACCCGGACCGCCTCCACGCCTCCGTATCCCCGCCGCCGGAAGGTGGCCACCACCGCGTCCGGCGCACCCTCCAGCCGAAGCAGCCGGCCCGCGACCACGCGCAGCTTTCCGGACCCGGTCAGCTCGTCCGTGGAGGCGGTGATCCCCGGCGCCGCCCGGTGCCGATGCACCTCCCAGTACGGCTGCAGGTGGCGGAGGAAACGCACCTTCTCAGGGTCCGGGAGCCCGCGCCAGAGCGCGGGCGTGACGGGACGGATGGAGGCCAGGACGTCCCGCCAGTCCACGTCGGGACAGTCGGCCAGGCAGCGGCGGAACGTGCGGAGATAGCTGCGGATGGTCCCGGGACCGGCCAGGAGCCGCGCGCCCAGCTCCACGGGGAGGGGCGGCGAGGCGGGCGAGCGGTGGGGTCGCGGGAGGAGTCCGCGGCGTGAGAGCGCGTAGATCGGAGCACGGAGCCCCCGGCCGTGGAGATAGGACGCGATGTCGAGCATGGTGAGCCCGGTCCCAATCAGGAGCACGGGACGGTCCGGGTCCACGGCGTCGAGGCTCCCCGGCGCCCACGGGTCCCGCACGTACCGCGGGTCGGCGGCGAAGACGGCGCGGTCGGGGACCGGCGGGTCGGCGGGCGGGTAGCTCCCTGCGGCTAGGACGACCCGGTCCGAGCGCAGCTCTCTCCCTCCGTCCAGCGACACCTGCACGCCCCCGCCGGGGAGGAGGCGGAGGTCGACGACGGCCGCGACGTAGTGGGTGAAGCGCGTGGACGGGGAAGAGGTCGCCTGCGCCTCCCGGAGGACCCACTCCAGGTACTCGCCGTAGAGGCTCCGCGGCGCGAAGGTGCCCCCGGTGATCGAGGGATCGCGCTCCCGGGCGAACCGGAGGAAGTGGTCCGGGTCGTCGGGGAAGGCGCTCATCCGCCCCGCCGGCACGTTCAGCGTGTGGACCGTGCTGCGGGTCCCGTATGCGACGCCGCGCGCCAGCGGCCCCGACCGGTTCACCAGCACGACGTGCAGCCCCCCGGGCCGCCCACCACGAAGGAGGTGGACCGCGGTCATGGTGCCGGAGAAACCGCCGCCGACGATGATGATGGTCTGGGACATCTGATCGGTCCTCCTACCGGTGGGTGCCCTCGGCGGGGAAGCCCGCGGACGTCGCGGGCCCTCTGCGTCGGTGCCGACTTGCGTCTCCGTCTCTCGGTGGCGAGCTCAGGCCGCCGCGGCAGCTACCCCTCCCTGAGCGCCTCGGTCGGCTGGATCCGGAGGCTCCGCCGGGCGGGTCCGAGCGCCGCCGCGAGTCCCACGACGACCATGAGCGCCGAGACGGCAGGGAGGAGGACGGGGCCCTTCCCGTCCATGAGCGCCCCCCCGGCAGCGGACTCGAGCAGGGCGGCCGCCGCGACCCCCAGGACGATCCCGACCACGAGCTGTCCCAGCGCCCGGGAGAACACCGAGCGGACGATCAGCCGTGGGGGCGCGCCCAGCGCCGACCGGATCCCGATCTCCCTCCGGCGGCGGGTGACGGTGAAGGAGACGAGCGCGTAGATCCCCGCGGCGGAGAGGAGCACCACGCTCAGAGTCACCAGCCCGATCCCCCACGCCATGAGCCGCAGCGCCAGCTGCTGCCGGCGCAGGACCTCGTCCAGGGGGAGGACCTCCTGGAGGCGCAGGGTCGCGTCGAGCCGGGTCGTGATCTCCCGGAGCCGCCGTGTGAAGCCCGCCGGGTCCCCCCCCCGCACCCGAAGGGCAAAGGTGGCCGGATAGACCTGTCCGGGTCCTACGGGATGGTAGAGCCTGGCCTCGACGCCGGTGGGATCCATGGCGTTGGGGAAGTCGCTCACCACCCCGACGATCTCGTACCAGCGCCCCAGTTCCAGGTCGTCGGGTGCGTCTCCCCCCCTCCCGACGTAGCGGACCCGGCGGCCGAGGGCGCTCCCACCGCCCAGTACCTGCTGCACGAAGGACCGGTTCACGACCACCGCGGTCGACGCGGCGCTGAGGTCGCCAGGATTGAACCGCCGCCCGGTCAGGATCGCGGTGTCGAAGACGTCGAAGAAGTCGATGTCCACCCGTCCAGACCGCGCCTCGTGGCCGACGGACGAGCCGGACCCGGCTGCGGCGCCGGGTGCGGACCCCGGCGTGGGGGCGCCTTCCACCTCCACCCTGACCTTCGGCTCCTGGCCGGGGCTGTGCAGCGCGAAGGTCACCTCGGCGACGCTGGGCTCCGCCTCCAGGCGCCTCACCAACTCCGCCTGCAGCTCTCCGTACCGGGCGTCGAAGTCGCGCCGGTACGCCTCGGCCTCCGTCGTCGGGGGGGTCTTCAGGTCCATCACGAGCTGCGCCGACAGGAACTCCTCCGCCGCGAACCCCGGCTCGGCAGTCCCGTACCGGATCGAGTCCCACGCCTCGGAGATGGCCCCGGGGAGGATGAAGACGGCGAAGGCGACCTGGGCGACGACCAGCGCCGTCCAGGTCTTTCCGAGCTGCATCCCCGTCCCGCCCCCCATCTGGCGGAGCCTCGCCTGCATCCTGCGTCCGGTCGCCTGGACCGCGGGGAGGACACCCGCGATCACGGCGGCGAGGATCGCCAGCCCCACTACGCCCAGCAGCGTGACGGAGGAGATGCCGAAGTCTACCCAGAAGGGGAGGCCGCCCACCTCCTCGTCCATGACGAGGTTCACCTTGCGGAGAGCGAACCCGATCAGCACGAGGCCGACCACCGCCGCCGCTGCCGTGAGGACGAGCGCCTCGGTGAAGAGCTGCGCGACGATGCGGCGCCGGCTGGCCCCCAGTGCGCTCCGGACGGTGATCTCGCCCAGCCGCATCGCCGTACGGGCGTAGACCAGGATGGCCACGTTGGCGCAGATCACGACGAGGACCAGCGTGACCAGGAGCTGGATGATGGCGGCGTCCCGGAAGTCGCCCTCGTTCAGGCCGAACGCGGCCGTGTAGGAGAGCACCCGGGGGCGGAGCCGCTGGTGGGTCTCCGGAAAGGCGGCCGCCGTCCGCTGCCCGATCATGGTCAACTCGGCCTGCGCCTGCTCGAGCGTGGCGCCCGGTGCGAGGCGTCCGAAGACGCCGATCGACGGGCCCTTCCGCCGCTCGTATACCGAGGGGTCCGCCCGCAGCGGCGTCCAGAGGCGATGGTCCACGGGGAACGCGAATCCCTCGGGCATGACACCGACCACGGTGTACCGGGTGTCGCCCAGCTGCAGAGAGCGTCCAACCACGTTGGGGTCGCTGGCGAAGCGCGTCCGCCACACGTCGTACCCGATCACGACGACCGCCGGTGCCCCCTCCCGCTCGTCGTCCGGGACGAGATGGCGCCCCATCAGCGGGGGGACGCGCGCCACCCGGAACCCGGCCGCGGTCATCTCGGCGACGTCGACCGGCTCGGCCTGCGCGTCGGGAAGGATCAGGTTGCGCGAGATCGTCCGGAAGGCTCCGAGATCCTCCACCGACCGGAGCTCCTCGCGCCAGGTGACGAAGTCGTGCAGCGACCGTGGCTCGTCCTCGTTCTCCGCCGCGTCCCAGTTCTGGACCGCCACGACGCGGTCGCCCTCGGGGAGCGGGAGCGTGGGGTTCAGGTAGGAGTAGAAGAAGCCGAAGAAGCCTGCGCCGATCGCGATGGCGAACGCCATCCCGAGGCCGCCGATCAGAGTCAGCCCCGGGTGCTTGATCAGCATCCGGACACCCAGCTTGACGTCGAGCCAGGACATCCCTGTCCTCATAGATCCTCTACTAGGTTCGTTGTTTGACCCGCGAGGGCTCGCGCGCTCCCCGGAGCTCACAGGTACAGCAGCTCGAGGTCCCCGGGGTCCTGGCCGGCGGGGCTCGCGGCAGGGCCGGGGATCAGGTTGGGCGGGACCTGGACGCCACGTGGCTTGTCTCCGACCACCGCCGCCAGCTCCGCGACCGTGGGCGTGGTGAAGAGGGCACGCACCTCGGTGTGCAGCCCCTTCCGGCGCATCCGCTCGATCAGCCTCACCGCCAGGATCGAGTGCCCGCCGAGCCTGAAGAAGTGGTCGTGGCGCCCCACCCGCTCCACGCCCAGGATCTCCGACCAGAGCGCCGCCAGCGTCTCCTCCGTCTCCCCTTCCGGTGCCTCGTAGCCCCCCCGCGCGAACGCCTCCTCCCCGGGAGCCGGCAGCGCCTTCCGGTCGACCTTCCCGTTCAGCGTCAGCGGCAGCCTCTCCAGCGCCACATACGCCGCCGGCACCATGTACTCCGGCACCCGCTCCAACAGGTACGTGCGTAACGCCTCCACCCTCA
>DATAAL010000368.1:0-4519 GCA_036260145.1 Longimicrobiaceae bacterium
TCTTCCTGCGCCACCTCCCCGGCGTGGCCGACCGCTGGCACGGCACCGCCCTCGTCTTCGCCCCCGTCCTCCTCACCTGGGCGAGCGACACCTTCGCCTACTTCGTGGGCCGCGCCTTCGGGCGGCGCAAGCTGATCCCGCGCGTGAGCCCCGGGAAGACGGTGGAGGGCTCGCTCGGCGCGCTGGCTCCGGAGGAGATCGACGAGGAGCTGTTCGCCTCGGAGCTGTACACCGCGGACATCCCCGATCCGGACCTGCTGATCCGCACTTCGGGGGAGTTCCGCATCTCCAACTTCATGCTCTGGCAGCTCGCCTATACCGAGCTGCACGTGACGTCCGTGCTCTGGCCGGACTTCCGGCGGGAGCACCTCTTCCAGGCGATCCGCGACTTCCAGCGCCGGGAGCGGCGCTTCGGGCGCGTCGCCGCCTCGTAATCCGGTGGCGCTCTCCGAGACCGCGAAGCGCGTGGCCGTGGCGGCGGTGGGGATCCCCGTCGCCGTGGGGGCGGTGTACCTGGGCGGCTTCGTGCTGGGTGGGCTCGTGGCGCTGATCGCCGCGCTGGCCGCGCTGGAGCTCTTCCGCATGGCGGAGCGCAAGGCCGCCCGGCCGCTCGCGGTGTTCGGCGCCGGGGCGGCGGGCGCGCTGGTCCTCCTCGCTGCGGCCTTCCCGGAGCAGGGCCCGGAGGGGGCGGGACAGGCGGTGGTGATGGCCCTGGTGGTGATCGCCACCGTGGCCGCGGCCATCTGGACGCGCGGAGTGGAGGGGGAGCCCCTCCTTTCCGGCGCCGTCACGGTCTTCGGCGTGCTGTACACGGGCGGCCTTCTCGCCCATGCCCTCTTCCTCCGTCACCTGCCCGCCACCCCCGACCCCTGGCACGGTACCGCGCTGGTCTTCGCCCCGGTGCTCCTGACCTGGAGCAGCGACACCTTCGCGTACTTCGTGGGACGGGCGATGGGCCGCCGCAAGCTGATCCCGCGCGTGAGCCCCGGGAAGACGGTGGAGGGGTCGCTCGGCGCGCTCCTCGGCACGGTGCTCGTCGCCGCCGCCTACACCCAGGTCCTCGCGCGCTTCCCCACCTACCGGATCGGGGTTTGGGAGGCGGTCCTCTTCGGCACGCTGATCTCCATCGCCGCGCAGGTGGGCGACCTGGCCGAGTCGCTCCTCAAGCGCGACGCGGGCGTCAAGGACTCGGGTGCCCTCCTCCCGGGGCACGGCGGGGCGCTGGACCGCTTCGACTCCCTCCTGTTCACCCTGCCGCTGGCCTACCTCTTCTTCCGCTTCGTGGTAGGCCCGGGAGGGTAGCGTGCATCCCAAGGGAGTGGCGATCCTGGGTGCTACCGGGTCCATCGGGAAGAGTGCCCTGGCGGTGCTCGCCCGGCACCCGGACCGCTTCCGCCCGGTGGTGCTCACGGCGCACCGGAGCGCGGAGGCGCTGGCCGCGCTGGTGGCCGAGCACCGCCCCGCGCTCGCGGTGCTGGCGGATCCTTCGGCCGGCAATGGGGTTTATTCCGGCGGCGTCACGCAGTGGGCGGGAGGGCGGGAGGCTCTCCTGGAGGCGGTGACGCACCCGGAGGTGGACATCGTCCTGAACGCCCTGGTGGGAGCGGCGGGGCTGGAGCCCACCCTGGCGGCGCTCCGGGCGGGGAAGCGGGTGGCGCTCGCCAACAAGGAGTCGCTGGTGTGCGCGGGGCCGCTGGTGATGCGGGCGGAGGAGGAAGGGGGCGGGGAGCTGCTCCCGGTGGACAGCGAGCACAGCGCCATCTTCCAGTGCCTCCAGGGCGCGCGACGGGGGGAGGTGAACCGGCTCCTGATCACCGCATCGGGGGGACCGTTCCGCTCGCTGCCGTGGGAGAGGCTGGCGGCGGTGACTCCCGCGGACGCGCTGCGGCACCCCACCTGGGAGATGGGGTCCAAGATCACCATCGACTCGGCGACCCTGGCCAACAAGGCGCTGGAGGTGATCGAGGCGCACTTCCTCTTCGGGATCCCCTACGAGCGCATCGAGACGGTGGTGCACCCGCAGTCGATCATCCACTCCCTGGTGGAGTTCGTGGATGGCTCGGTGCTGGCGCAGATGGGCTTCCCCACCATGGAGCTCCCGGTGCTGTACGCCCTGGCGTACCCCGAGCGCCTCCCGTACGAGTCCCGGCGCTTCGACCCGGTGGCGGCGGGGGCGCTCACCTTCGAGCCGGTGCGCGCGGAGTGCTTCCGCGCCTTCGCGCTGGGGGTGGCCGCGGGTCGAGCAGGGGGGACGGCGCCCGCGGTGTTCAACGCGGCCAACGAGGTGGCCGTGGCGGCCTTCCTGGCAGGGGGGCTCTCCTTTCCGGGGATCGCGGCCGCCATCGACCACGCGCTGACCCGGTGGCCGGGGGGGGAGGCGGTGTCGCTGGACGACGTTCTCCACGCCGATGCCTGGGCTCGCGGGGTCACCGAAACCTTCGTTCGAGGATAGTCTCCAGTGCTGTATATCGTAGCGTTCCTGATCGTCATCTCCGTGCTCATCCTGGTGCACGAGTTCGGGCACTTCTTTGCGGCCAAGTCCGTGAACATCCAGGTGCCGCGCTTCTCGCTGGGGCTGGGGCCGCGGGTGGCCGGGTTCCACGTCGGGGAAACGGAGTTCGTCCTGTCGGCGATTCCGCTGGGCGGGTACGTGAAGATGGCGGGGATGGAGGACGACGAGGCGGCCGAAGCGCTCGAGGGCGGGGCTGCCGCCGCGGACGAGCCGCCCGTGGACCCCGAGCGCACCTTCGACGCGAAGCCGCTCTGGGCCCGCGCCTGGGTGATCTCGGCGGGGGTCATCATGAACATGATCTTCGCCTTCCTGGTGTTCGTGGGGCTCGGGCTGGCGTACGGCGAGGCGAAGAACGCCAACACCCGGGTGTACGTGGCCGGGGCGGAGACGCTCACCGGCCCCGGGGCGGAGCTGCGGCAGGTCCCGCCCGGCGCCCGGGTGGCGGCCGTGGGGCAGACTCCGGTGGAAAGCTGGGACGAGATCGAGGAGGCGCTCGCCGATGCGCCCGCGGGACCGGTGCTCCTCCGCCTGGCCGACGCACCCCCCGTGACCCTCCATCTCCCGGCCGCCGAGGAGGAACGGGCCCGGATCCTCGCGCTCCTGCAGCCCTTCTACGAACCGGTCATCCCGGGGGTGGTGCAGGGGAGACCCGCCGCCCGGGCGGGGATCCGCGCAGGGGACCGGGTGATTTCGGCTGCCGGGAAGCCAGTTCGCACCTGGCAGGAGTTCGAGGCGACCATCCGCGCCCATCCCGGGAAGCCCCTCCCCGTCGTGCTGGAGCGGGGCGGACAACGTATCTCCGTCACCGTCGTTCCCGAAGCGGAGCGCGAGTTGAACGAGGAGATGAAGCGCGTCCCGGTGGGGAAGATCGGCGTCCAGCCCCCGCAGCCGGAGGTGATCCGCCGCTCCATCGGTCCGGCGGAGGCGGTCACCCGCGCCGCCTCACAGACCTGGGAGTCCGCGGAGCAGATCGTGGTGGTGCTCGGGCGCCTGGTCACCGGGGCAGAGTCCATGCGCAGCCTGGGCGGGCCGCTCGCCATCGGGCAACTCTCGGGGGAGACGGCGAGGCTCGGACCGGGCGCCTTCCTGAGCTTCATGGCGCTCTTCTCCATCAACCTGGCGGTCTTCAATCTCCTCCCCATCCCCATCCTGGACGGGGGGCACCTCCTCTTCATCCTGATCGAGGCGGTGCGAGGGCGCCCGCTCTCGCTCGAGCAGCGGATCCGGCTGTCGCACGTGGGGATGATCTTCGTGGTGGGGCTAATGGTGTGGGCCATCACCAACGACCTGCTCCGCTACGTCTTCAACATCTGAAGTGGCCGGGCACATTGCGCGAAAGCCCGCGCCGGTATTATATTTTCGAGTTTCCCGGACGCACGGAAATCCAGCCGACGTCGCAACGACCTCCTTCCCGCGACGTTCCCGTTGTGTCCATCCAGCCTGAACTCTCAGCAGCGAGATTGGCGATGGATCGCACCCAGCTCGAACACATCGAGCGTCGGCTCCTCCGGGAGCGTGAGCGCATCCTTCGGTCCCTGGGCCGCTTCCAGGAGCAGGCCAAGCTGACCCGCGAGACGTCCGACACCGACCTGTCGAGCTACTCGTTCCACATGGCCGACCAGGGGACGGACGCGATGGAGCGGGAGAAGACGTTCCTGTTCGCGAGCAAGGAGGGGCGCTACCTGTACCGGGTGGAAGAGGCGCTGCGCCGGCTGTACAACGATCCGGACAGCTTCGGGATCTGCCACGGCTGTGGTAAGGAGATCCCGTTCGAGCGCCTGGACGCCCTGCCGCACGCGCGGTACTGTCTGGAGTGCAAGCTCCGCGAGGAGGAGGCGGCTGCGTAAGCGTCGCTTCGTCTGAGAGAAGGCAAAGAGCGGTCCACCGGGTTGGTCGGGTGGGCCGCTCTTCGTTTTGCTTCGGTTCTGGCGGTGGGCCGCTACAGAGCCCCGGAAACAGCTCCGGGGCTCACTCCGACCAGGATTTGAGGGGTACTGCGGGAACGGC
>DATAAL010000369.1:0-8636 GCA_036260145.1 Longimicrobiaceae bacterium
CCTGGGGGCAACGTTCGTGGTCACCAGCAGCCTCACCAAGGTCTACGGCCTCAGCGGGATCCGCTGCGGGTGGGTCCTCGCGGAGCCGGCGCTGGCGGAGAGGATCTGGCGCCTGGTCGACCTTTTCTACGGCATCCCCGCCCACGCGGCGGAGCTGCTGAGCGTGGTCGCGCTGGAGCACATGGAGGCCGTCACCGCCCGCGCCCGGGCGATCCTGGAGCCCAACCGCCGCATCCTCAACGATTTCTTACGGTCACGGGACGACCTGGAGTGGCTGGAGCACGACCACGGCACCGTCGCCTTCCCGCGCCTGCGCTCCGGGAGCGCGGAGCGGCTCGTGGCGCTGCTGCGCGAGAAGTACGAGACCTCGGTGGTGCCCGGGAGCTTCTTCGGGATGCCGGAGCACTTCCGCATCGGCATCGGCGGGGACGGGGTGGAGCTGGAGGCGGGGCTGGAGCGGCTCGGGCGGGCGCTCGACGAGCTGCGCTGTACATAGGAGCGGACCTCGCGGGGCCGACTCCTGTACAACCGGTGGTCGGGCCGGAGCATCTCCTGTCCAATCGAGATCGGAGGGATACCCGAATGCGTCGTCTGGCTCTGGGAATCGCGTACTGTCTTCTCGCTTCGGGCTGCGCGACGGGCGGGCGCGGCGGGGGCGGGGAGGTCACCGAGTACGAGGGGGTCTACCGGCACGACTTCGAGGTGGAGTCGTTCCGGCCCTGCGGGTCGCCCGAGCAGTGGTGGGTGGCGAACCCCGACGTGATCCACGCCCGCTACCGGGAGCAGGTGGGCGGGACGCCAGGCACCGTGTTCGTCGTGATGCGCGGCGAGCTGAGCGACCCGGGCCGCTACGGCCACATGGGGCGGTACCGCCGGATGATCTCGGTCTCGGAGGTCACCCGCATCGAGCCGCGGGACACCTGCTGAGCCGCGCCACCTGCCCCCTGTGCCGCTCGGACCGGGTCCGCCCCTTCGCGGAGGCCCACTCGCGCCGGTACCACGAGTGCGGCGTCTGCCGGCTGGTCTTCATGGACCCGGCTGACCGGCCCGAAGCGGCGGCGGAGCGGGAGCACTACGGGACGCACCGGAACGATCCCGCCGACCCAGGCTACCGCGCCTTCCTGGACCGTCTGGCGGCGCCGCTGGCGGAGCGCCTCCCCCCGGGCGCACGGGGGCTGGACTACGGGTCCGGCCCGGGACCCACCCTCCCGGTGATGCTGCGGGAGCGCGGGTTCCCGATGGAAGTCTACGACCCCTTCTTCGCTCCCGACCCGACGCCACTCGGCCGCGCGTACGACTTCATCACCTGCACCGAGACCATCGAGCACTTCCACTCCCCGGCGGACGAGCTGGACCGGCTGGACCGGATGCTCCGGCCGGGCGGGTGGCTCGGCGTGATGACCGAGCTGTTCACGGGTGAGCGCGCGTTCGGGGAGTGGCGGTATGCGCGGGACCCCACGCACGTCTGCTTCTACCGTCCGGAGACGGTGGAGTGGATCGCGGCGCGCCACGGCTGGGCTCTGGAGGTCCCCGGGCGGAACGTGGTCCTTTTCCGGAAGCCGGCCGCACCCGATTCCCCTCCCCCCCGCCCGCGAAGCTGACCGGGCGGCACTGCGCGCTCCTCCAGGGGGAGCACGGAGGTACGTCGTACCTTTCCGACGGGCCGCGTATCCGATATCGTTGTATCGGTTGCGTTTCGCAGGTCGGACACCGTCCCCGGACAGGAGGTCCCCATGACCGGTCCATCCCGTCTCCCGCTCCATGCAGCCGCCGCTCTCACCCTCGGCGTCCTGACCACTTTCGCTGCCGGCGCGCAGGAGCACCGGCACGGCGGCCCCGGCGAAAAGCTTGGAAGCGTCACGTTCCCCACCTCGTGCAGCACCGCCGCGCAGCCCCTGGTGGAGCGCGGTGTCGCCATGCTCCATTCGTTCTGGTTCGATCAGGCCCAGCGCACCTTCGAGGAGGCCGCCGCGGCCGATCCCAGGTGCGCCATGGCGCAGTGGGGGATCGCCATGACGCTCCTCGGCAACCCCTTCACCGCCGTCTCCCCGCCGGAGCCGCAGCTCCGGGCCGCCCTCACGGCCGCGCGGGCCGCCGTCGACCTCGCCCGCGCCGCGACCCCTCGGGAGCGGGGCTACGCCGAGGCCGCGCTCGCGCTCTACCGGGACTACGGGACGGTGGACTATCGTACCCGCATGCGGGCGCACGAGGAGGCGATGCGCCGTCTGCGCGAGGCCGCGCCCGACGACCCCGAGGCGTCCATCTTCTACGCGCGCGCCGTGATCGCCAACGCTCCCCCCAGCGACCTGACGTTCGAGCGGCAGCGCTTCGCGGCCGGGATCCTCGATCCGCTCTTCCGCGCCCGGCCGGACCACCCGGGGCTGGCGCACTACACCATCCACGCCTACGACGCCCCCCCGATCGCGGAGCACGGGCTGGAGGCCGCGCGCCGCTACGCCGGGATCGCGCCCTCGGCACCGCACGCCCTGCATATGCCGTCCCACATCTTCACCCGCCTGGGCTACTGGGACGAGTCGATCGAGACCAACCGGCGCTCCGCGGCCGCCGAGCCCGACTCCAACGCCGCCGTCCACCCGATGGACTACATGGTCTATGCATACCTCCAGCAGGGGCGCGACGCAGAGGCCAGGCGGGTGGTGGATCGCGCGGTCCAGAACCCGGACCGCTTCTACGGCGGGATCACCGGCTACAACTTCGCGGCGATGCCGGCGCGCTTCGCCCTGGAGCGCGGGCGCTGGAACGAGGCCGCGCGGCTGAAGCTTCCCACCGCCGCACCACCCTACGTGGAGGCGGTCACCCGCTTCGCGCGGGCGGTCGGCGCGGCGCGCAGCAACCAGCCCACCCTCGCGCGGACCGAGATCGCCGCGCTTGGCGCGCTGCGCGACACCCTCGCCGCCCGGAAGGACGAGTACTGGGCCACCATCGTCGGCGCGCAGCGGCTCGCGGCCCAGGCGTGGCTCGCGCGCGCCGAGCGGGACGACGCGCGCGCGGTCCGGCTCGCGCGCGAGGCGGCCGAGCTGGAGGAGACCGTCGAGAAGCACCCCGTGACGCCCGGGCCCCTCCTCCCGGCGCGGGAGCTGGAGGGAGACCTCCTCCTGGAGCTCGGACGGGCGGCGGACGCGCGGCGCTCCTACGAGCAGACCCTGCGGCGAGAGCCCAACCGCGCCCGGGCGCTCTTCGGCGCCGCGCGCGCAGCGGAGCTGGCCGGGGACCGCGCAGCGGCCCGGACCCGCTACGAGGAGCTGCTGAAGCTGATGGCCAGCGCCGGCGCCGACCGGCGGGAGCCGACCCTGGCGCGCGCCTTCCTGGCCAGGCGCTGAGGAGATCCGGAGCACCCATGGCCAGCAGCAGCGCCGCCACCGTCGAAGAGTACCTCCGGGAGCTTCCCGAGGACCGCCGCACCGTGGTCTCCCGGGTGCGCGAGGTGATCCTTCGCAGCCTCCCCCACGGATACCGGGAGTCGATGAGCTGGGGGATGATCAGCTACGAGATCCCGCTGGAGCGGTATCCCGACACCTACAACGGTCGGCCTCTCGGCTACGTCGCCCTGGCGGCGCAGAAGAACCACTACGCCCTGTACCTGATGGGCGTCTACGGAGACCCGGAGCAGGAGACCCGGCTCCGGGAGGAGTTCCGGAAGGCCGGGAAGAAGCTGGACATGGGGAAGGCCTGCCTCCGCTTCCGGAAGCTGGAGGACCTCCCGCTGGATGCCATAGGACAGGTGGTCGCCGGCATCCCGCCCGAGGGGTTCATCGCCCGGTACGAGGCGAGCCGCAGGAAGTCCTGACCCCTCCCGGCGCACGATCCTTGCACCCCGTCGGCCATTCCTGTCCCGGACCGACGGGGTCCTGGACGACGGTCCCGGTAGCGGAGGGAACCATGGCGAAACCGAATCTCGAAGGTCTGCGGGTGGCGGCGCTGGTTGCGGACGGCGTGGAACAGGTCGAGCTGACGAAGCCCCGGGAGGTGCTGGAGGACGCCGGCGCCGAGGTGGAGGTGGTCTCGCTGCGGCCCGGGTCGATCCGGGCCATGAACCTGATGAAGCCCGGGAAGAGGATCGAGGTGGACCGCACCATCCTCACCGCCCAGCCAGATCACTACGATGCACTGCTCCTCCCGGGTGGGCACTTCAGCCCCGACCTGCTCCGCCAGAGCGACCAGGCGCTGGAATTCGTGCGCGAGTTCGACCGGGCGCAGAAGCCCGTCGCCGTGATCTGCCACGGACCGTGGGTGCTGGTCTCCGCGGACCTGGTGCGCGGGCGGCGGCTCACCTCGTGGCCCGCGATCCAGGACGACGTCCGCAACGCCGGCGGGGCCTGGAGGGACGAGGCGGTGGTCCGCGACGGCAACTGGGTGTCGAGCCGCGGCCCGCAGGACCTGCGGAAGTTCTGCGGGGCCATGCTGGAGCTGTTCGCCGAGAGCGCGCCGTACACCGACGTGGACACCGGCGGGGGGATCGGCGTCGGGAGGCTGGTGGCGGGCGGCCTGGCGCTGGCGGCGATCAGCTACGGGATCCGCCAGTGGCAGGGAAGCCCGGACGAGAGCGGCTACGAGAGCTTCCGCGGGGTAAGCACCGCCCATACGCACGACCACGTCGAGGCCGACGTCGTCCTCTGAGCGCTCCTCCGGGAGCGTGGGACCCCCTCCCGCGCTCCCGCGATGCGGCGGACGGCTTGTCCGCCGTGCCCGAACCAGCTAATCTGCACTCTCGCGCCGGGAGCCGTCCGCTCCGGCGCGACCGCCATGGCGTCCCCCGCCGGGCGGCCGGAAGCCTCCATCGCGCCCTCATCCGTTCCACTCCTCCGACCGGTCAAGCCCATGAATCGTGAATTCAACCGTCTCGTCGGCCTGCTAGAGAAGCGCCGCAGCTCCTTCTCCTCCAACGGCGGCGCGGTTCCCTTCGCCATTCGCACCCGTAGCGGCCCCGCGCACATCTTCGGGTCCGGCGAGCCCGAGTTCACCGTGGTGGTGAACGACCGCAACGGCCTGGCCGCCCTCACCACGCTCGACAAGACCACCGTCGCCGAGGCGTACATGGCCGGTGCGCTGGACCTGGAGGGCAACCTGATGCGGGTTCTCTCCATCCGCAGCATGTTCGACGACCGGCACCCGCTCCGCTTCATGTGGCGCTTCGTCCAGCCGCTCCTCTTCGGGCAGGTGGAGCGCGACAAGAAGTGGATCTCCGAGCACTACGACTACGAGCAGGACTTCTACCTCCTCTTCCTGGACCCCAGGCACCGGTGCTACTCCCAGGGGATCTTCGCGAGCGACGACGAGCCGCTGGAGGACGCCATGACCCGGAAGCTGGAGTTCGCCGTGGACGCTGTGGGAGCGAAGCCGGGGGACCGGGTGCTAGACATCGGCGGCGGGTGGGGAGCGTTCACGGAGTTCGCGGGGAAGCGGGGGATCCACGTGACCTCGCTCACCATTTCCGAGGAGTCGGAGAGATTCCTGAACGAGCTCATCGCCCGGGAGAACCTTCCCTGCCGCGTGCTCCGCGAGCACCTGTTCGAGCACCAGCCGGGCGAGAAGTACGACGCCATCGTCAACCTGGGGGTGACGGAGCACCTCCCGGACTACCCGCGCACGCTGAAGAAGTACCAGTCGCTGCTCAAGCCCGGCGGGAGGATCTACCTGGACGCCAGCGCCACCCGGGCGAAGCACAATCACTCCACCTTCCTGGAGCGCTACATCTACCCCGGGAACGGCTCCCTCCTCTGCCTGCACGAGTACCTGGCTGCGGTGGCGCAGACACCCTTCCAGCTCCAGGTTGTGTACAACGACCGCCATAACTACCACCTGACCAGCCTGCGCTGGGCCGAGAACCTGGACCGTGGCCGGGAGGAGATCGAGCGCCGCTGGGGGAAGGAGCTGTATCGGAAGTTCCAGATCTACCTCTGGGGGTGCGCCGACGGGTTCCAGCGGGACATGATCCAGGCGTACCGCTGGGTGATGCTGCTCCCCGAGCAGGCGCGGACGGCGTGACCCTCGTCCGGGCGCGGAGCCGCTCCGTGCCCGGCGCCGCCTGGCAGGGTTCCTGCTGGTGCGGCGGACATGATGCGCGAACCCCCCTCCCCGGCGCGCGACCGGCCACAGGCCTCCTGGTCCCCGGTCCACGGACACCCGCCGGAGCTGGCCGGCGTGGTGGAGCGCAACATCCACGCGCTCCTCACCCGCAGACGGGAGGAGGAGCGCGCCAAATCGCTCCAGAACCGGGTGGCGGACAGGATCACCCGGTTCACCGGGAGCATGATCTTCGTCTACATCCACCTGATCGTCTTCGGCCTCTGGATCGCCGTCAACCTGGAGTGGATCCCCGGCGTCCCCCGCTTCGACCCGACCTTCGTGGTCCTGGCGATGGCCGCTTCGGTGGAGGCGATCTTCCTCTCCACCTTCGTGCTCATCTCCCAGAACCGCATGGCCGCCCTGGCGGACAAGCGGGCGGACCTGGACCTCCAGGTCAGCCTCCTCGCCGAGCACGAGGTCACCCAGCTCATCACCCTGATCCGTGCCATCGCCGAGAGGCTGGGTGTCGAGGAGGCCGGGGACCCGGAGCTGAGCGAGCTGGAGAAGGACGTGGCCCCGGAGAAGGTGATGGACCGGTTGGAGGAGCACGAGAGGAGATTCAACCCGGGGTCCGGGAACTGACCGCCCGGCCTTTCCCACTCCACCCCCCGGCCGTAGACTGTCCGCCGCGCTACTCTGCACAACCGCGCCGTCCCGGCGCGCCCAGCCCGGAGGATCGCCCTTGAGGGTCGTGGTCGTCGGCGGAGGACCGGCGGGGCTCTACCTTGCCCTCCTGATGAAGAAGGCGGACCCCGCGCACCGGATCACCGTCCTGGAGCGGAACGGCCCCGACGACACCTTCGGGTGGGGCGTGGTCTTCTCCGACCAGACCCTCGGCAACCTCCGCGACGCCGATCCGGAGAGCTACCGGGCCATCACTGACAGCTTCGCCCACTGGGACGACATCGACGTGCACTTCCGGGGGACGGTCATCACCTCCGGCGGTCACGGCTTCAGCGGGATCGCCCGCGTCAAGCTCCTCAACCTCCTCCAGGAGCGCGCCGCGGGGCTGGGGGTGGACCTCCGCTTCCACTGCGAGCTGGCCGACGACGCCGACCTGGCGGGAGCCGGGCTGGGGGATGCCGACCTGGTGGTGGCCGCCGACGGGGTGAACTCGCGGATGCGGAGCAGGTACGCGGAGCACTTCCGCCCGGACCTGGACGTACGCACCGCCCGCTACGTGTGGCTGGGGACCACCCGCCTCTTCGACGCCTTCACCTTCATCTTCGTCGAGAACCGGCACGGCGTCTTCCAGGCCCACGCCTATCGCTACGACGAGCGCAGCTCCGCCTTCATCGTGGAGTGCGACGAGGCCTCCTGGCGCGCCGCCGGGTTCGACCGGACGGACGAGGCGGAGACCGTCGCCCGGTGTGAGGAGATGTTCGCCCCCTGGCTCGACGGCCACCCCCTTCGCAGCAACTCTCCCCACCTCCGCTCCCCCTGGCTCAACTTCGTCCGCGTCTCCAACGAGCGCTGGTACCACCCGGGCGCCGACGTGGCCCCCGTGGTGCTGATCGGCGACGCGGCGCACACCGCGCACTTCTCCATCGGCTCGGGGACCAAGCTGGCGATGGAGGACGCCATCGCCCTGTCGCGCATCCTCAACTCCGGGACGGACCTGGAGTCCGCGCTCCGGGCGTACCAGGAGGAGCGACGGACGGACGCGCTCCGGCTGCAGAACGCGGCCCGCAACTCCATGGAATGGTTCGAGAACGTCAAGCGGTACGTGCACCTGGATCCGCCGCAGTTCACCTACTCCCTCCTCACCCGCAGCCAGCGCGTCAGCCACGAGAACCTCCGTCTCCGCGACGATGCCTACCTGGCCGGGGTGGAGCGCTGGTTCGCCAGCCGGGCGAGCGGCCGGGAGGTGGAGGAGGCGCTGCCCCCGATGTTCACTCCCTTCCGCCTGCGCGGTCTGACGCTGCGCAACCGGGTGGTGGTGTCCCCCATGGACATGTACTCCGCCGTGGACGGCACCCCGAACGACTTCCACCTGGTGCACCTGGGGACGCGGGCGCTGGGCGGCGCGGGGCTGGTGATGACGGAGATGACCTGCGTCTCCCCGGAGGGGCGGATCACCCTGGGGTGCACCGGGATGTACACGCCGGAGCACCTGGCGGCGTGGAAGCGGATCGTGGAGTTCGTGCACGACTGGACCCCCGCGAAGCTCTGCCTGCAGCTCGGCCACTCGGGACGGAAGGGCTCCACCAAGCTGATGTGGGAGGGGATGGATGAGCCGCTGGAGGAGGGGGGGTGGGAGGTGATGGCGCCCTCCCCCCTCCCCTGGAGCCCGGCCAACCCCACCCCGCGCGAGATGACGCGCGCCGATATGGACCGGGTGCGCGACGAGTTCGTGCGCGCCACGGAGATGGCGGCGGAGGCGGGGTTCGACATGGTGGAGCTGCACTGCGCGCACGGGTACCTCCTCTCCAGCTTCCTCACTCCGCTCAGCAACCGCCGCACGGACGAGTACGGCGGCTCGCTGGAGAACCGGCTCCGCTACCCGGTGGAGGTGTTCCGGGCCATGCGCAACGTGTGGCCGGAGGACC
>DATAAL010000370.1:0-9258 GCA_036260145.1 Longimicrobiaceae bacterium
GCGGTCGCTCCGGGAGGGAGAGCCCTCCCGGGTCCCGGAAACGCTCTGGTGCTACCGGCTCGACCGGAGGCGCATCGTGACCGGGCGGGCGCTCTCCAACGCGGGGAACGCCGTCGCCTGGCTCCGTGAGACCCTCCGCCTCCCCCCGGCCCTGGAAACGGAGGCCGCGCTCGCGGCCCTGGAGCCGGACGCGCACGGCCTGACCGTCCTCCCCCTCCTCCTGGGGGAGCGGGCCCCCGGGTGGGAACGGTGGGACGGCGCCTCCCTGGCCGGGCTGACGCAGGCTACCCGCCCCGTGGAGATACTGCGCGCCTGGCTGGAGGCCGTGGCGTACGGGATCGCCGGGCCGCTGGACGCGCTGCGGGAGGCGCTGGGCGGGGAGGTGGAGGTGATCGCCAGCGGCGGCGCGCTGCATGCGTCCTCCGTCTGGGCCGGGATCCTGGCCGACGTCCTGGGGTGCCGGGTGACGCTGGCCGCCGAGCGCGAGGCGAGCAGCCGCGGGGCCGCGCTGGTGGCGCTGGAGAGGCTGGGGGTCGTGGCCGACCTGGCGGACGCCCCGGTGCCGGAGGGGACCGAATACGCCCCCGACCCCGCCCGCCACCGGCGCTACCGGGTCGCGCGGGAGCGGCAGCGGAGGGTGGAGGAGGCGCTCGCCGCCCTCGCTCCACACCCGGCCGGCGCGGACGGCGGAGAGTGACGGCAATTCAAACGGAGACCGGAGACCCGATGGCTTCCCCCACGACCCCGGTGGAGCAGGGCGCCCTGGACCTGCTCTGCATCAACACCATCCGCACCCTCTCGATGGACGCGGTCCAGAAGGCGAACTCCGGGCACCCGGGGACGCCGATGGCGCTGGCCCCGCTGGCGTACGTGATCTGGACGCGGCACCTGAGGCACAACCCGCGCGACCCGAGGTGGACCGACCGCGACCGGTTCATCCTCTCGGCGGGGCACGCCTCCATGCTCCTGTACTCCATGCTCTACCTCACGGGGTACGACCTGACGCTGGACGATATCCGGAACTTCCGGCAGTGGGAGAGCAGGACCCCCGGCCACCCCGAGTACGGGCTGACGCCGGGGGTGGAGACCACCACGGGGCCTCTGGGGCAGGGTGCCGCCAACGGGGTGGGGATGGCCATGGCCGAGGCCCACCTGGCCGCGCTCTACAACCGCCCCGGGCACGAGATCATCGACCACCACGTCTACGCCATCTGCTCCGACGGCGACCTGATGGAGGGGGTGGCGTCCGAGGCGGCCTCGCTCGCGGGGCAGCTCGGGCTGGGGAAGCTGATCTACTTCTGGGACGACAACTCCATCACCATCGAGGGCTCCACCGAGCTGGCCTTCACCGAGGACGTGCTGGCGCGCTACGAAGCGTACGGCTGGCACACCCTGCGGGTGGAGGACGGCAACGACCTGGAGGCGATCGACGCGGCGATCCGGGCTGCGAAGGCCGACCCGCGCCCCTCGATGATCGGGGTGCGCACCGTCATCGGCTACGGCTCGCCCAACAGGGCCGGGAGCCACAAGGCGCACGGCGAGCCGCTGGGCGAGGAGGAGGTCGCCCTCTCCAAGCGGCAGCTCGGGTGGGAGTGGACGGAGCCCTTCCACGTCCCGGAGGAGGCGCTGGAGCACATGCGCGGCGCCGTGGAGCGCGGCCGCGAGATGCAGGAGGAGTGGGAGCGCCGCCGGGCCGCGTACGCCGCCGCCCACCCGGACGCGGCGAAGGCGCTCTCCGCCGCGCTGGAGATGAGGCTCCCGGAGGGGTGGGACGCCGACCTCCCGCAATGGTCGGCGGAGGACAAGCCGCTGGCGACGCGCGCCGCCTCGGGCAAGGCCATCAACGCCCTGGCCGCCAAGCTCCCCTGGCTGGTCGGCGGCTCCGCGGATCTGGCCCCCTCCAACAACACCACCATCGCCGGCGCGGAGGACTACGGGCCCGGCAACTACGCCGGCCGCGTGCTGCACTTCGGGGTGCGCGAGCACGCCATGGGCTCGGTGATGAACGGGATGGCGCTGCACGGCGGCGTGCGCGTCTACGGCGGCACCTTCCTGATCTTCTCCGACTACATGCGGCCCCCCATCCGCCTGGCGGCGCTGATGGAGCAGCCCACCCTCTACGTCTTCACCCACGACTCCGTGGGGCTGGGCGAGGACGGACCCACCCACCAGCCCATCGAGCAGCTCCCGGCGCTGCGGGCCATCCCCGGGCTGGTGGACCTGCGCCCCGCCGACGCGGCCGAGACCACGGAGGCGTGGCGCTTCCTGATGCAGTACCGCGAGGGGCCGGCCTTCCTGGCGCTGACCCGCCAGGCGGTGCCCAACCTGGACCGCGACCTGTACGCGCCCGCCTCGGGGCTGGTGCGCGGCGCCTACGTCCTGGCCGACGCGGAGGGGGAGCGCCCGGATGTGATCCTGATCGCCAGCGGCTCCGAGGTGGACGTGGCGCTCCAGGCGCGGGAGCGGCTGCGCGGCGAGGGGATCCAGGCGCGGGTGGTGAGCATGCCGAGCTGGGCGCTCTTCTCGCGGCAGCCGCGCGAGTACCGCGACGAGGTGCTCCCGCCGGAGGTGCGGGCGCGGGTAGCGGTGGAGGCGGCGAGCCCGGTGGGGTGGCACCGCTGGGTGGGGTCCGACGGCGAGGTGGTGGGGATCAGCCGCTTCGGCGCCTCCGCCCCGGCGAAGAACGTCTTCCACGAGCTGGGCTTCACCGCCGAGAACGTGGCGGCCAAGGCCCGCCAGGCGCTCGGGCTGGAGGGCGATTCGCCGGAGCTGGAGGACGGGCTGGCGGCGGCGGGACCCACTCGCCACGGCGGCGACGAGAGCTCGGCGAGGAACGTCGGTTGAACCCGGGGGAACACCAGAGCGGCGCGGCCGCGCGGGAGGATACGATGGAGCAAGGGAGCAAGCACCCGACGGACGCGGTGGAGCAGGGCGGGAGGAATCCGCTGCACGAGCTGCACGCGCTGGGGCAGAGCGTGTGGCTGGACTACATCCGCCGCGGGATCCTGGACAACGGGGAGCTGGAGCGGATGATCCGCGACTACGACCTGCGCGGGGTCACCTCCAACCCCTCGATCTTCGAGCAGGCCATCGGCGACAGCACCGACTACGACGAGGAGCTGGAGCGGCTGGCGGCGGAGGGGATCGCCGCGGAGGCGGCGTACGAGCGGCTGGCGGTGGCGGACATCCAGCGGGCGGCGGACCTGTTCCGTGGGGTGTACGACGCCTCGGATGGGAGGGACGGCTTCGTCTCGCTGGAGGTGTCGCCGGAGCTGGCGCACGATACGGAGCGGACGCTGGCCGACGCGCGCCGCCTGTGGAGGTGGGTGGACCGCCCCAACCTGATGATCAAGGTGCCGGGGACGGAGGCGGGGCTCCCGGCCATCGAGCAGCTCCTCTCGGAGGGGATCAACGTCAACGTGACGCTGCTCTTCTCGCTGCACGGGTACGAGCGGGTGATGGAGGCGTTCCTGCGGGGGATCGAGCGGCGCGTGGAGGCGGGGGAGCCGGTGGACCGGGTGGCCTCGGTGGCCTCGTTCTTCGTGTCGCGGGTGGATTCGGCGACCGACGCGCAGCTCCAGAAGATTGCCGACGGCGAGGGCGACGAGGAGCGGAAGGGGCGGGCGCGCTCGCTCCTGGGGCGCGCGGCGATCGACAACGCCAAGCTGGCGTACGCCCGCTTCGGGGAGGTCTTCGGCGGGGAGCGCTGGGCCCGGCTCAGGGCCGCAGGGGCGCAGATCCAGCATCCGCTCTGGGCGAGCACCTCCACCAAGAACCCGTCGTACCGGGACGTGATCTACGTGGAGGAGCTGATCGGCCCCGACACGGTGAACACCATGCCGCTCGCCACGGTGGAGGCGTTCGCGGACCACGGGGTGGCGCGGCGCACGGTGGATCGGGAGGTGGATCGGGCGCGGGAGGAGCTGGCGTCGCTGGGGTCGCTGGGGATCGACCTGGACGCGGTCACGGAGCAGCTCCAGGTGGAGGGGGTGGACAAGTTCGCCAGGTCCTTCCGGGAGATGCTGCAGACGGTGGAGGAGAAGATGGGGAGGGTGGCGGGGCGGGTGTAGCCTCGGTACCCTGCCAGGTCCGGGCGCCCGAAGGCTCGGTCCCGCGGCGGTCCAACTGCCGCGGGGCCGAGCCTTTCTCACTCCTCCCCCAGCTCCGGCACGGGCGCGCCGGGCTCCACCATCGCGCGGAGCATCTGCCGGAGCAGCAATGCACGGGGAGGCTCCGGCTCGGTGTCCAGGCGTGCTTTCGCCCCCTCGAGGATCCAGCAGAGCAGGGTCTGCCCATCGTCGCGCGCTTCCCGCAAGCTGCTCCGCCAGCGGCCGAACCGCGCCCGGGACCTGGAATCCTCGCCCTGCGCGGCCGCGATCCAGAAGCCGTAGAAGTCCGTGACCAGCCGGCGACATGGCTCGAGGTTGCGAACCAGCATCGGCGTGAGCAGCCGGGCGGCGGTGTCGAGCCGGCCGGCGAGAACCGAGGCTTCGATCGCATTGAGGGTATCGTCCACGGTGACCTCGGCGCCACCCCGCACGATCTCGGTCGCCAGGACCGCCCCGCACGAGAAGTCCTTCATTTCGTCGACGCAGTAGGACAGCAGCGTGCCGGCGAGGTCGGCACCGGCCAGCCTGATCCGGGGTCTGCGAGCGATCTCCACGACCTCCGCCTCGGTCTGATGCTCCCGCGAGAGCCGCGCGTTGGCATCGCGAAGGTACGGGTACACCTGCACGAACCCCGCGCGCAGCAGGCGGCGCAGGCGGCCGGCGGACCGGTCGTACAGCTCCAGCGCGGAGCGCTGGAGCTGGACCGAGCTGTCCGGCATGGTCCGCGCGCGCTCTTCCCTGGACACCGCGTCCAGGAAGTCGGCCTGGGCGAGGAGGAAGGTCGCGTTCTGGTCCGTGGCGCGCGCCTTCCGGGCGAGGTCCGCGTACGCCCTGGCCTGTTCGTAGTCGTGGACGGCGAGCCAGTACAGGGAGCGCAGCCGGCCCAGCCACTCCTGTGTCGCCGGGAGGAGATGACCCGGCGCTATGGCCTCGGCGCGCCGGAGGTACCGGTCGCTCTCCTCCCGGTCGAACCCGGGAGACGAGGCGGACAGTCGGTTATCCGGCTCGCGGCTGACGGAGATGGTGCCCAGGTGCAGCGCCGCCAGGTAGGCGCTCGCCTCGGCGACCAACTGCTGGGAAACCGGGTCCAGCGCCAGCGCGGCACCGAAGAGCTCCTTCGCGGAGCGCAGGCTCTCCGCCTCCTGGAGCGGGGCTCCGGGGCTCGCGAAGTAGATCTTTCCAAGACGGATCAACGTTTCCGCGCAGAGGTCGCGGCTTGCCGCGCTCCCGGCGCACGGTGTGACGAGCCGGTGGCTCTGGCCGAGGACCTCGGTGGCCGGGAGCGCTTTCAGTGCCGCTTCCAGCTCCGTCCGCAGTGCCGCGTGGTCCGGGTTGGCCGCGAGCCCGCGCGAGACCGTCTCGATCGCCTCCATGGATCGGCCCGCCGAGCGCAGCGTGCGCGACCAGTTGAGGAAGACGGACCCGTCCGCCGGGCTCAGCTCCGCTGCCCTGGCATAGTTCCTCGCCGCCGCCTCGTAGTTCCCGGCTTTCTGGTACGCGTCGGCCAGCTCCATCACGAGGCGGGTCTCCCAGGTGACGGGATGGGGACGCCCGTCGCGCCTGGACTCCCGCGCGAGCGTGCTCGCTCGCTGGAGCGCCGCGAGCGCCTCCGTCGGCCGCGAGCGCGCGAGCTCCGCCCGCCCCAGGATCGCCAGCGCACGCGCGTCCAGGCTGTCCCGCTCCAGCGCTACGCGCGCGGCGGTAGCCGCCGCATCGGGGCTGGGGGTGCACCGCTCGGAGACTCCGTCGCAGAGTGCCCGGCGGGCATGCTCCAGCAGCGAATCCACCGGGGTACCCTCCAGCGACGAACTGGCCGCCAGTCGGGGCGCGAACCGCAGGCGGTTCAGGCGCCTGACGATCGCCGAGGCTACCGTGTCGGCGAACAGTTCCACGCTGGGTACGGCCGCCGCGAGCGAGACCGTGTCCGAGCCGCCGTTGTCCTGCCGGTGGAGCCAGACCTTCACCGTGGCGACCTGCTCCCGCGTCTCGACACGCCCTCCGATCCGGTACGCTCCTCCCTGGGGCACGGGCTCCAGGCCGCCGGCCTCCCAAATGGCGTCCGTGACGCGCTGCTGGAGCGTCCGCGCGACCGCGCCGGAATCGAGCGGTCCACCGCCGCCATGCTCCAGTTCGTCCACCACGACTCCCACGCGGGGGATCTCCTCGCCCAGCCGTTCCGCGATGGCGCGGGCGATGCTCAGCAGGTCGCGGAGCGGGTTCTCCTCGGAGATGGGCTGCCGCCCGGGGAGGAGCGGCTCGCCGCGCGAGGCCCCGCAGCGGGAGAGCACGTAGCTCACCGCCGGGGGTGATCCCTCTTCCGTCTGGCCAGTGATCACGTAGAAGACGCTGTCCCTCCCCGCGGAGACGAAGGCGTCCGGAGACTTCTGCGCCACCGTACGGGAGACGGCTTCCCCGCAGGAGGGGGCGGTGACGTTTCGCCTGGGCTCGACGGCCGGGAGGCGCGCCAGCTCCACCTGGATCAGGTCCGGCAGGAGGTGCCCCAGGGGAGGCCCGTTCGGGAGCAAAGGCGGACCGCCGAACTCTTCCAGGTAGACGCGGAGCACCACCGGCCGGGGTTCCCCGCCGGGCGGGTGCTGTGCCCCGTCCGGGAGCTGGCCCCCGACCGGGACCTGCGCATGGAGCGGCTCCGACGCGTGCCCGCCCATCAGGAGGAGGGCGAACGCCCCGACTCTCCGCCACCCTGATCGATCCATGGCTCCCTCAGTTCCGCAGGTGGATCGCGTTGTGGTGCCTGACCACGTCGGCGGTGTAGTCGGCGAAGTAGGTGTCCCGGCACCTTACCCAGTTCCTCGGGTGCCTCGGGTCTTTCCCGCACGTCTCGGGGGGCGGATTAGGGATGTTCACGGGCCTGTGGCGCTCGCCCCTCTTCTTCACCACGGACCGTAGCGTCACGTAGAGGTCGATCTGGCGCTTGTCCGCAGACTTCCTTTCCGTCAGGACGATCACGTCACAGTCGCCGGGAGCCGACTCGCAGACGTCCCGGGCTGCGTCCCGGCTGGCGGCCGCCCTGACGGCGAACACGCCTGCGGCCCTGCCGCGCAGGACGTCCACCAGGCTGGAGTCGGCGTCTTCCCGCTCGAACACGTCTTGGAGGTTCTCGATGTCCGCAACGATCACGTAGGTCGCCTGTGCGGGAGGTGATCCTCCCGTCGCGGAGCCGCCGGAGACCGCCCCGTGCGGCTGCGGTCCCGGGCCGCCGAATCCGACGCCGGACGCCAGGAGCACGACAATCAGCATGATCCGGGACATGTCACCTCCGGTCGGTGCAGGGGATGCTCTCGAAGTTGAGCTCAGTCTGCGGGGCGCGCTCGATCCGGCGCCAGCCGAGCTCCTGGGTGCAGCCGGGGCGGATCAGGCGAAAGTAGAACCGGCCAGGCGGGAGGTCCTGGTCCTGGAGGCGCGCCGGGCTCAGGAAGATGCCCAGCCGGTGACGCCCCCTGGTTCCGCGCTGCACGTAGTACTCGCCGGGGTGTCGCTCCATCTCTTTCAGGAGCAGCCGGGGAAAGTCTCCCTCCATCTCGAGGGTGGTCACCCCCTTCTCCATGGAGGCGGGCGCGATATCCATGGAGGCGGCCCCACGCCCCTTGTTGATCTCGACCGGGAACCGCGCGTCCAGCCGGTAGGCGGGCGGCGGGACGAACAGCACCCTGCCCAGGACGTTGAGTGCGGCCGCCGCGAGGAGGTCCCGACGGTCGATCTGCACCTCGGAGAAATATTCCTGGCCCGCCAGAATCTCCGTCACCTTAACCTGGTGGGGCTCGAACGTCCGGATCCGCACCGTCCAGATCCCGTCGGGCCGGTGTCCCAGCGGCTTGCCGTCGATGGCGAGGGCCGTGAGTGGCTCGGTCCGCAGCAGCACGGGGAAGTACGCGAAGAGCAACAACAGGAGGATGACACCTGCCAGAGAGGCGACGGGGAGAGTCCACCGCCTCTGCACGAACCGGTGGATGCCGTCCTGGTACGCGACCATCGTCCCGCCGAACAGGAGAGGGAGGAGGGTCGTCAGGAACTTGGCGAGAGGGGTGTCCATGTCGAGCTTGAACAGCGCGGCGAGCAGAGCCAGGTCGATCACGATGACAAGGAGCCCGAGCGCTTCCTTGCCGGTGAAGCAGGTGCGGGGTGGGGAAGTGCCGGCAGCCTCGCGCGCGAGGTCACGAACGGCGTCGGCGATGACGCGACCGGGATCGGGCCTGGAATTCCGCTCGTCGGCGGAACGTTCTGTAGACTGCATGTCGATCCTCCCAGCGTAGTGCACGGCTGGGCAGGTCGCACCGGGCGGGGGATGCGGCCTTGGACAGGGGATGTATGCGGGACAGGGCCCGTCCCGCGCCAAATCGGCCTATGCATAATCCACACCTCTGCCTCCAGGAGGTAACCGCGGATATAAATCTTTTGTTTTGATATACTTGCAGGCAGAGAGGAGAGCGGTTCCCAGGGGAATCCGGTACCCAGTGGGGCAGAGATGGGACACCTCGACGGTGCACCCGTGTCCGGAAGGTGCGCGGGTCGGGTGGGGAGGCGGGCGGAGTGTAGCACCGTCCGCCGAATCGGATGAATCCCTCTCAGAGAACATGTCGCAAATAGCTTGTACAGAAAGAGGCGTGGGTTCATCTTCGGCGAGGCGGCATCCGGCGTTTCCGGGACTTTCCGCCAACACGGCAAGCTGCTGCATCCAGGCGAACACGTACTACCGGGTCTCGGTGAACACCCGCGTCAAGCAGGCGAAGACCTACGCCTACCTCACCAACAACGGAGACATCGTCAACGGGCCGCTGACAGCTGACTACAGCTACTACGGTCAGCCCGCCGACGACATGCCGGCGCAGGGGATCGGCAGCACCTACTTCGTGGACATCGTCTTCGAGGAGAGCTAGCCGGCTGCGCTCCGGACGAGCCGACGGGGGCGCCGGGGCCGGAAAGGTCCCGGTGCCCTCGCCGTCCATCCATGGCGGAGATTTCTTCGTGCGCGGGTATGGTGCCAGCCCTTAGAGCCTATCCCAGTAGGCCAGCTCGCTTGAAGGTGATGTAGGCGCAGGCGAGGTGAAGAAGGGCAAGATAGTTGGCCACCTTCTTCTCCCAGCGGATGAGGATGGCGCGGAAGCGATTCATCCAACTGTGGATGCGCTCG
>DATAAL010000371.1:0-16371 GCA_036260145.1 Longimicrobiaceae bacterium
CCTGGGGGACCTGCTGAGGATCGACGTGGATGCCGGGGACCCGTACGCCGTCCCGCGCGACAACCCATTCGTGGGGGAGGCGGGGGTACGGGGGGAGATCTGGGCGTACGGGCTGCGCAACCCGTGGCGCTTCGCCTTCGACCGCGAGGCGGGGCTGCTGTACCTGGCGGACGTGGGGCAGAACCAGTGGGAGGAGATCAACGCGGTGCCGGCGGGGAGCAGGGGGCTCAACTACGGGTGGAACGTGATGGAGGGGGCGCACTGCTTCCGCCCGGCGCAGGGGTGCAGCCAGCAGGGGCTGGTGATCCCGGTGCTGGAGTACGCCCACTCGGCCGGAGCGTCCTCCGATCACCCCACGGGGTGCTCCGTGACCGGCGGGTACGTGTACCGGGGGAGCCGGATCGCTTCGGTCCGGGGGCACTACTTCTACGCGGACTACTGCGGGGGGTGGGTGCGCAGCTTCCGGCTCGCCGACGGCCGGGCGACGGAGCAGCGGGGGTGGGACTTCGGGAACATCGGCAACGTGCTCTCGTTCGGGGAGGACGCTTCGGGGGAGCTGTACGTGCTCTCCACCAACGGGCGGGTGTACCGGATGGTGCCGGAATCCTGAGCGTCCGTAGCCAATAGGCGGTAGCTTGCGCACGTCGTAGGGGGCCGCTCCAGAGCCGGGGTGTCCACTTCCCTCTCCCCGAGTCGTCCTCCCCTGCAGACGGTCCCCGCCCGCGCGGAGCCTGCCTTCCCGAAGTAACCATTTGCTGTTCTTCCACTTACCTCTCGCTTGCGGATGGGAATGCCCGTTGCGCCTCCCGTGTCCCCGGGAGCCGACCGCATCCTCCGGTCGTCCTCGGCCGACACCATCACCCCTCCGCAACGGACGGTGCCGTATGTTCATAGTTCTCACCTCGGGACGCCCCAGGCGCCGCCTCCTGAGCCCCACCACCCTGACGCTCTCCGTGGCGGCACACGTCCTCCTGATCGGCGGCGTCGTGTACGCATCGATGGGCCAGACCCGGGAGGTGGTGGTGGATCTTCTCCCGGTGGAGCCCTACGTCATCCCCAGGGACGTCGCACCCAGGCCCGTGACTCCGCCGGCGCTCCCCCCGCAGCGCGTGGAGCCGCAGGAGACGCCTCCCGTCAGGGGCGACTTCGTCACCCCGGTCCCGCCGGACGAGATCCCGACCAGGCTGCCGGATTTCAGCCCTTCGGACCCGCCGCTGACGCCGGATAATGTGCGGGGAGACGGCAGGCCGGGGGACGTGATCGGCACGCCCGACCCGGGCGACAACCGCCCTCCGACCGGCGATCCCACCCCGGGTGACGCCGTGTACGAGGTGGCGGTGGTGGAGGAGCGTCCCGCGCTCCGTAACGGCGCGGAGGTGCAGCGCATCCTGCAGCGGCTCTATCCCCCGCTGCTGCGCGACGCAGGGATCTCCGGGGAGACCACCCTCCAGTTCGTGATCGACGCCGAGGGGAAGGTGGAGGCGGGGAGCGTCCGGGTGGTGTCCACCTCGCACGCGGGGTTCGCGGAGCCCTCCGTGAGGGCGGCGGAGAAGCTCCGCTTCCGCCCCGCCCGGGTCCAGGGGAGGGCGGTGCGGGTGATGATCTCGCTCCCGATCGCCTGGAAGCTGGAAGGGAACTGAGGACCGACGGTGATCGAGTAGACGAGGAGGGGCCCGGCAGCGCGCCGGGCCCCTCCCCGTTTTGATTTCCCTCCTCGTCTCGTCCCCCGCCGGACCGGCGGGCGCGGTCAGTGTCCCCCCGTGTGCTCGATCCCTCCGGAGCTTCCCCCTGCGGCCAGGCGGCGGGAGCTCTGCACCAGGCGCACGAACTCCTCCCGGTACCCGCTGCGGTCCTCGCCCAGGGCGCCCCTCGCCAGCGACAGCACCTGCTCGTGCGACGCCTGGCCGCGGAAGCGCGACCCGCGCAGCAGGAGCCCCCACTCCGCGACCGCGGCGGCGAAGCGGAAGTCGGCCGAGGCGGCCTCCGGCGCCACCTGCCGGTCGGGGACCGGGTGCGTGATCAGCCGGCTCATGTCGCCCTCCGGCTCCTTGTAGCGGAGCTTCACCGTCATCAGCTCGCCGCTCCCCGACGCCTGCGAGCGAGCGCGGACCTCCTGGTAGCGCAGCGGGTCGACCCCGCGCACCGCGGTGGCGGCGCCCACCGGGACCACCTCGTACAGCGCGGTGACGGAGTGCCCGGCTCCCAGCTCGCCCGCGTCCTTGCGGTCGTCGTTGAAGTCCTCCGCGGCCAGCAAGCGGTTCTCGTACCCGATCAGGCGGTAGGCGCGCACCCGCGCCGGGTTGAACTCCACCTGCACCTTCACGTCCCTGGCGATCGTCAGGAGCGTGCCGCCCATCTCTCCCACCAGTACCTTGCGCGCCTCCTGCACCCCGTCCACGTAGGCGTAGTTGCCGTTCCCGTGGTCGGCGAGCTGCTCCAGCTTGCTGTCCTTGAGGTTCCCCGTACCGAAGCCGAGCACCGTCAGGAAGACTCCGTGCTCCCGCTCCTCCTCGATCAGCCGGACCAGCTCGGCGTCGCTGGAGACCCCCACGTTGAAGTCCCCGTCCGTCGCCAGGATCACCCGGTTGTTCCCGCCCCGGATCTGTCCCTCCCGGGCCACCCGGTAGGCCAGCCGGATCCCCTCCCCGCCCGCTGTGGAGCCGCCCGCCTCCAGCCGGTCGATGGCCTCCAGGATCGTCCGCTTCTCGGAGCCCGGGGTGGAGGGGAGCACCAGCCCTGCCGATCCGGCGTACACCACCAGCGCCACCCGGTCCCGGGGCCGGAGCTGCTCCACCAGCATGCGGAGCGACTGCTTCACCAGGGGGAGCTTGTCCGGGCTCTCCATGGAGCCGGAGCCGTCCACCAGGAAAACCAGGTTGCTGGGCGGCATCTCCGCCGCGTTCATCCGCTTCCCCTGGATGCCGATGTGCACCAGGCGGTGCGCCGGGTTCCACGGCGCGGCGGAGACCTCGGTGATGACGGAGAACGGGTGCTCGCCCGAGGGGTCCGGGTAGTCGTAGTCGAAGTAGTTGACCAGCTCCTCGATCCGCACCGCGTCCGGCGGCGGGAGCCGCCCCTCGGAGAGGAAGCGCCGCACGTTGCTGTACGAGGCCGGGTCCACGTCGATGGCGAAGGTGGAGAGCGGGTTGAGCGCCACGTCCCGGAACTCGTTCTCCCGGATCCGGTCGTACTCCTCGGTGTTGTGCTCCCCCGCGAGGAGAGCGGTGTCCACAGCCGCGCCGATGGCCGGCTCCGGCAGCGGGGCCTCCGTCGCCGCGTGCCCAGGGCCCCACACCACAGCGGGCAGGGCGTCGTGACCGGATTCGTGGCGTCCCCCGCACCCGGACAGGGCCAGGAGCGCGGTGAGCAGGGCGGGTGCGAGAAGGGGGTGGGTCCGCATACGTACCCTCCGGGAAGCGGGGAAGAACCCGGCACCGGCGTGGTGCCGCCGGAGGGAGGAGGGAGGCATCGGCCATACCCTGTGAGGTCGATGCGGTGGAGGTAGTCTAAGTGATAGCCTGTCCCTGTATTGGGCTGTCGGAGTGGGCTGGAGGTGTCGGGCCGGGAGGTGTTCGGACGTGTTTACTGAACAGCGGGGACCGGTTCAGTGAACGCAGTTCATGCTGTCGTACCGGCTCAGATCAGCTCGGCCAGCTCCGGGAAGTCCCGGCGGATCCACTCCGCCACCTCCGGATACGCATCCAGCAGGGCGAAGTCCTCGAACTCGAACCCCGGCCCCACCGTGCACCCCACCAGCGTGAACTCCCCCGTGGGCCGCGCCGCCTGCCAGCACCCGGCCGGGACCACCCGCACTGGCTGGCACCCCTCCCGCACCGGCCCCAGCCGCTCCCGGTGGCAGCGCGTCCCGGAGGGGTCCAGCCAGAGCAGCTCCAGCGGATCCCCCTCGTAGAAGTGCCACGCCTCGTCGGAGAGCACCCGGTGCCAGCGGCTCCGCTCCCCCCGGGCCAGGAGGAAGTAGATGGTGGTCAGCGCGGAGCGGGGGTCCCGGCAGTCGGGGACGACGGTCAGGTGCGAGCGGAAGACCTCCCGGAAGTGGCCCCCCTCCGGGTGCGGGGTCAGCTCCAGCAGGCGGAGCAGCTCGTCGGCGCGTGGGTGCATGGGGCGGAGCGGTCTGCGCGGGAGTGTGGAGACGGCGGATCGGGGTGCCAATCTATGCGGGAGCCGCCCCGTCGCCAGCGGGAACCAGCCCCCTTGACACACCCATCGATTCTTTTATCTTAGTTCTAAGATTACGGAGGTGAGCATGGCGCATCAAACCGGCCGTGACGAGCAGTCCCTGGCGCTCAAGCTCTGGGTGGTCCTGTCCCGGGCGCACACGGCGGTGGAGGAGCACGCCCGCGCGGACATCGCCCGGCACGAGCTGACGCTGGCGGAGTTCGCGATCCTGGAGGTGCTCTTCCACCGGGGGCCGCTGCTCCTGGGCGAGGTGCAGCGCCGGATCCTCGTCTCCAGCGGGGGGATCACCTACCTGGTGGACCGGCTGGAGAAGAGGGAGCTGGTGGAGCGGCGGGAGTGCCCGGAGGACCGCCGGGCGCGGTACGCGGCGCTCACCCCCGCGGGGGAGGCGCTGATCCGGGAGATCTTCCCGCGGCACGCCGAGGCGCTGGAGCGGGCGCTCGCCGGGCTGGACGCGGACGAGAAGGAGCAGGCGGTGGATCTGCTGCGCAGGCTGGGCCGGTACGCGGCCGAGGCGGCGCGGACGGCCTCGACGGGCTGCTGAACCCTTCCTCGGCTCCCGAATCTCAGTAGTAAGAAGTACAGTTAACAACTTCCTGCGGGTGAGGCCCCCGCCCGCAGGATCTCGAAACCGGGGCACGAAACGGAGAAGAGCATCATGTCGACCACGGAGAGCACCGTCACCACGTCCGGCGTCAGCACCTGGACAATCGACCCGGCCCACTCGCTCGTCGAGCTCACGGCCAAGCACATGATGATCACCAAGGTCAAGGGCCGCTTCTCGGGCGTGACCGGGACCCTCGTAGTGGACGAGCGGAACCCCGACGCTTCCCGGGCGGAGGCGGAGATCGACGCCACGACCATCGACACGGGCGTGGAGCAGCGGGACGCGCACCTGCGCTCCGCGGACTTCCTGGACGTGGAGAACCATCCGAAGCTCACCTTCCGCAGCCGGCGCGTGGAGGGCGTGGCCCGGGAGGAGGGCGACCGCTTCCGGGTGGTCGGCGACCTGACCATCCGCGGCACGACCCGTGAGGTGGTGCTGGACGCAACCTACGAGGGACGCGGGCAGGACCCCTGGGGCGGGGAGCGCGTGAGCTTCAGCGCGGAGACCCGGATCGACCGGCGCGACTTCGGCCTCACCTGGAACCAGGCGCTGGAGACGGGCGGGATCCTGGTCAGCAACGAGATCCGCATCTCGCTGGAGGTGCAGGCGGTCCGGGCGTAACGGCCTATTGAACTACAACAGCCCGATTTGGGCGTGTCCCCCGCGTTGCGGGGGCCGGGCTGCGCGCGGAGTAACACACGATACCACCGTGTGTAACTCCGCCGAGACCCCACGGAACTGCTGTGGGGTCTCGGCCCTGCCGGGCGCGCATCCCTCACGCAACGACTGCCCCTCTCCCCTCGTGGGAGAGGGGTGGCGCGCAGCGCCGGGGTGAGGGGCCGACACGAGGACATGGGCGGCCTGGGGCCGCCCCTGAGGAGGTGTACGATGAGCGAGCTGAAGACGCAGGGGTTCCACCACATCACCATGGTGTCGGCCGACGCCCGGCGCACGCTGGACTTCTACCGCGGCACCCTGGGGCTGGGGCTGGTGAAGAAGACCGTCAACTTCGACGACCCGGGGGCGTACCACCTCTACTTCGGGGCCGCCACGGGGCGGCCGGGGACCATCCTCACCTTCTTCGAGTGGTCCCACGCCCCGCAGGGAGCGCCGGGGGTGGGCGGGGTGCACCACCTGGCGCTGGGGACGGACACGGAGGAGTCGCTCCTGCGTTGGAAGCGCCGGCTCACCGACCACGGGGTGCACGTCAGCGGGCCGTACGACCGGACCTGGTTCCACAGCATCTACTTCACCGATCCGGACGGGCAGATCCTGGAGATCGCCACCCGTGGGCCCGGGTACGGGCTGGACGAGCCGATGGAGGCGCTCGGGGAGCGGGAGATCCGCCCCACCCCGGACCACTTCGCCGGGGAGCGCGACGAGGAGGCCATCCGGGCGCGGACGCACCCGGAGCCGGTCCCGGTCATCACCCCGGCGATGGCGCTCTCGGGGATCCACCACATCAGCGGGATCACCGACGACGTGGAGCGCGCGCACGACTTCTACACCGGGGCGCTGGGGCTGCGCATGGTCAAGCGCACGGTGAACCAGGACGCGCCGACCATGCCGCACTGGTTCTGGGCCCGCTACGACGGGGCGAAGGTGGCCCCGCACAGCTCGATGACGCTCTTTGGCATCCCCCGGGGGAAGCGGGCGCGCGGCGGGGTGGGGCAGACGCACCACGTGGCGTTCCGGGCCCGGGACGCGGAGGAGCAGCTCGCCTGGCGGGAGCACCTGCTGGGGATGGGGGTGCAGGTGAGCCCGGTGATGGAGCGCACCTACTTCCGGAGCATCTACTTCCGGGCGCCCGACGGGCTCCTGCTGGAGATCGCCACCGACGGGCCGGGGTTCCTGGTGGACGAGGACCCGGCGGAGCTGGGGCGGAACCTGATGCTCCCGGCGTGGCTGGAGCCGGAGCGGGAGGGGATTGCCGCCTCGCTGGCTCCGCTGGGTTGAGGAGTCGATCGCGCGGCGCGACGGGACGGGAGGGAGCGTCTACGGGAGACGGGAGTTCTCCCACGGCCGCCTTTGTTTTCGGGACCAGGCAGTGGCGCGGACCGCCCCACCGGGGTTAAATTTCGGGTATTCATTTGTTTCCTATTCAGGAGGAGCCATGCGACCCTTCCGTACGTCCGTAGTCGTCCTGCTCGTCTCCCTCCCGGTGGTCTCTCTCGCGGCGCAGCAGCCCGCCCCATCGCGGCTTCGCCTGGAGCAGAGCCTGGAGATAGAGACCATCTCGGATCCCGAGATCTCCCCCGACGGCCGCAGGGTCGTCTACACCCGCGGTTGGGTGAACCGGCAGACCGACACCCGCGAGTCCAGCCTGTGGATCCTCAACGCCGACGGGACCCAGGAGCGCGCCCTGACCGAGGGCTCCGGCGCGGAGTGGTCCCCCGATGGGACCCGTATCGCCTACCTGGCCCAAGGAAGGCCCAGCGGGACGCAGCTCTGGGTGCGCTACATGGACGCGGAAGGCGCCGCCACCCAGATCACCCGGGTGGAGGAGACACCGGAGAACCTCGCCTGGTCGCCCGACGGGAAGTACCTCGCCTTCACCATGCTGGTCCCGGAGAAGGAGAGCTGGACGCCCCGGCTCCCGGGGAAGCCGGACTCCGCCCGGTGGACGCAGAATCCCCGGGTGATCGACCGCCTGGTCTACCGGCGCGACCGCCGCGGCTTCCTGGAGGACGGGTTCACGCACATCTTCGTGGTGTCCGCCGCCGGGGGGACGCCGCGCCAGGTCACCAGCGGCAACTTCGACCACGGCGCCCCGCAGTGGACGCCGGACGGGCGCAGCATCGTGTTCAGCGGACTGCGCGAGCCGGAGGCGGAGTACCTGTGGCGCGAGAGCGAGATCTACTCGGTGGACGTCGCCACCGGGGCGGTTCGGCAGCTCACCCGGCGTAAGGGGCCCGACACCGCCCCCGTGGTCTCCCCCGACGGGAGGCACGTCGCCTACCTGGGGTACGACTTCACCGACGACACCTACCGCGACAACGAGCTGTACGTGATGAACGCGGACGGGAGCAACGTCCGCCTCCTCACCGGGAGCTTCGAGCGCGCCCCCGAGTCGGTCCGCTGGGCCCCCGACGGGCGGGAGATCTACTTCAACGTGCCCAGTGAGGGGTCGTACAACGTGTACGCGGCGACGCTGGACGGCCGGGTGCGCCCGGTCACCCGCGGCGTGCACGACCTCCGCGCCAACGGGATCAGCCGCAACGGGACGCTGGTGGGCGTCCGCTCCGACCCGCACAACCCCGGCGACGTGGTGCGCTTCACCGCGCGCGACCCCGAGCCCCGGCAGCTCACCCGGGTCAACGAGGACGTGCTGGCGAACGTGGAGCTGGGGAAGGTGGAGGAGATCTGGTACACCATGCCGGACGGCTTCCGGGTGCAGGGGTGGATCGTCAGGCCGCCGCAGTTCGACTCCACCCGCAAGTACCCGCTGCAGCTCCACATCCACGGGGGCCCGCACTCCATGTACGGGGTGGGCTTCAACCTGGCCTTCCAGGAGCACGCGGCCAACGACTACGTGGTGCTGTACACCAACCCGCGGGGCTCCACCGGGTACGGCTCGGCCTTCGGAAACGCCATCAAGAACGCCTACCCGGGGAAGGACTACGACGACCTGATGGCCGGCGTGGACCTGGTCCTGTCCCGGGGGTACGTGGACGCGAACAACCTGTTCGTGACAGGGTGCAGCGGCGGCGGGGTGCTCACCGCCTGGATCGTGGGGCACACGGACCGCTTCCGCGCCGCCAGCGCCAACTGCCCGGTGGTCAACTGGTTCTCCTTCGTGGGCACCACCGACGGGGCCAACTGGTACCGCAACTTCGCCCGGCTCCCCTGGGAGGATCCCTCGGAGCACCTGCGGCGCTCCCCGCTCATGTACGTGGGGAACGTGAAGACCCCCACCATGCTGATGACCGGGGTGAACGACCTGCGCACCCCCATGGCGCAGACGGAGGAGTTCTACCAGGCGCTGAAGCTGCGGAAGGTCCCCACCGTGATGGTGCGCCTCAACGACGAGTGGCACGGGACCAGCTCCAAGCCGTCCAACTTCATGCGCACCCAGCTCTACCTGCGGGAGTGGTTCGAGCGGTGGATGACGCCGGAGGGGCTGCAGAAGCGGAATCGCCGGGCCGAATAGGGGTGGGGATGGTCTGAACTGCTTCTTTGAACGGCGGGTTCGGGCGTGCCCCCCGCTGGCGCGGGGGTCGGGCTGCGGCTCCGTAAGCCAGCACACTACGCTGGCTAACGGAGTCGAGCCCCCGCAGACTGCGCGGGGTCTCGCCCCTTCGGGCCGTCATCCCTCACGCAACTGCTTGGTGAACCTGCAGTTACTCCCCTACCCCTTGTGGGGAGGGGTTGGGGGTGGGGGTCCCTGCCACCAAGAACGACGAGACCCCCGGTCGGGCAAGTGCCCGTCCGGGGGTCTCTGCTCATCCGGCCGCCCCGGTCCGTGCCGGGGTGGCACACCGGCTACGCGGCCCGGCTCCCGGCGGCGAGGGGGGCGGGGGCCGGGAGGAGGGCGGCGGTCGAGGAGTCCCCCTCCGAAAGCAGGACGACCAGGAAGACGACGGCGAGGAGGACGAGCACCAGGAGGGCGATCTTGACCCAGCTCCAGGGGCGCTCCCCCTGCACCTCCCCGGTGCGGGCGTTGACCAGGCGGCGGTACACCCGGTCGCGGTAGCGGTAGGCGCTGATCCAGACCGGGAGGAGGACGTGCTTGAAGGTGACGTCGTCGTAGCGGGTGTGGACCGAGTGCACCTGCTGCTCGTCGCCACCGATGTCGCGGCAGATGGTGGTGTGGATCGCCCCGGCCATGACCGGCTTCGCCGCCTCGAACCCCTGGTCCAGCGAGACCTTGTAGCTCTCGGTGCGGAAGCCGCTCAGGTACTCCTCGGAGTAGGCGACCAGGCTCTCCAGGTCCCACGGCTGGAGCGCGTCCGTCTCCCTGCGCGGGAGGGAGTCGCTGGCCGGTACCAGCACGTCGTCGAAGGAGTCGTGCACCGTCCCGGAGGCCGGGTACCAGCGGGTCTTCCGCACCTGCCGGGTGCGGCGGACCGTCCTCCCGTTCTCGGTGGTGGTGTACGTCTCCGACACCCAGTACCACTCCCCGCGCGCCCCGGTGTAGCGGCTCGTCGCCTCGCAGTCGAAGGTCCAAAAGGGGAGGTACATCCCGGTGATCCCCCCCTCCCGGCGCGCGCTCCGCTTGAAGTCGTTGGGGGCGAACCAGAGCCCCCTCATCCACCTCTCCAGCGCCTGCTCCGCCTCGGCCCGGGTGATCCGGAAGGGGAGGAGGGCGGTGGGCTTGATGAGCCGTCTGGACTGCGAGGCGGGGATCAGCGAGTCGCCGCAGAACGGGCACTCGTCGGAGACCACGTTGAGGTCCAGCGTGCTCTCCGCGCCGCACCCCCGGCAGCGGGCCGCCAGCACCTCGTATGTCTCCTCCCGCGCAGCGACCCGGGCCAGGTAGGCCTGGAAGTCCAGCTCCTCCGTTCCGCCGAGCACCGCCGGGACGGGGGTGTGGGCGCCGCAGTAGGGACAGGTGAGGGACTCGGTGCCGGGGCCAAACTTGAGCCCGGCCCCGCACCCGGAGCAGGCCAGCTCCCGCGCCTGCTCCGCGGAAGGGGTGCCCACGCTACGGGAGGGGCGGGGGCGCCGCGGTGAAGAGTGGGGCGATCTCCGGGACCTCCCCGGCGGGGGTCCACTGCGACATCCCCTGCTTCCACGCCAGCGTCTCGCGGGTCAGCGACCCCTCGGCGATCCGCTGCCGGAGCGCGTCGATGGAGTGGGGCCCGCTCTGCTGTCCGTCCACCGCGATGTAGATCTGCGGGCCCTGCTGCGGGAGCGGCGGCGGGGCGGCGGGTGCGTGCGAGGCCCCCTGAGAGTTCGCCTGCGACGCCGAGGACATGGCCTGCGCCATCTGCTGCGCCATCCCGAACCCCATCCCCAGCCCCATCCCCTCGGCGGCTCCGCCCCCCGGGTTCTTGGCCGCGTTGCCGATGGCCTCGGCGGTCTGGTACTGGGTGTACGCCTGGAGATTGCCGATCACCCCCATGCTGGTGCGCTTGTCCAGGGCGCGCTCCACCTCCTCGGGGAGGGAGATGTTCTCCACCAGCACCTTGGTGATCTCGATCCCGTACTCCAGGAACTCGGGGCGGATGCGGTCGGTGATGAACTTCCCCAGCTCGTCCTGGTTCCCGGCCAGGTCCAGCACCGGGATGCGGCTCTCGCCCAGGATGTCGGTGAAGCGGGAGGTGACCAGGTTGCGGAGCTGGTCCCCGATCTCCTCCACGGTGAAGTGCCCGTTGGTCCCCACGATCTCGGTGATGAACTTGGCGGGCTCGCTCACGCGCACCGCGTAGGTGCCGAAGGCGCGCAGCCGCACCGGGCCGAACTCCGGGTCGCGGAGCATGATGGGGTTCTTGGTCCCCCACTTCCGGTCGGTGAACTGGCGGGTGCTGACGAAGTACACCTCGGCCTTGAACGGGCTCTGGAAGCCGTACTTCCACCCGCGCAGGGTGCTGAGGACGGGGAGGTTCTCCGTGGTCAGCGTGTAGGTGCCGGGGGTGAAGACGTCGGCGATCCTCCCCTCGTCCACGAACACTGCGGTCTGCCCGGGGCGGACGATGAGCTGCGCCCCGTTCTTGATCTCGTTGTTGTACCGCTCGAAGCGGTGGACCATCGTGTCGCTCGACGGGTCGAGCCACTCCACGATGTCGATCAGCTCCCGCTTGACGAAGTCGAAGATTCCCACGGGGATGCTCCTGTAGAGGTCCGTTTCCGGCGCAGCGGTTCTCGTGTCTCCGGTCCGATCTCCTATCTACACGCTGCCGGCCTGGATGGCAACGGGATCGGAGCGCCGCGCAGGGAGGGAATACGTGGTCTGGGTCGGGAACGTTTCATCGGGGTGCTCCGGTGGGTTCGGGGTCGTCGGGCCGCTCCAGAGCCCGGCGATACGGCTGCCGGTCTCCCCCCGTACAGGATCATAGGGGTACTGCGGGAACCGCGAACAGCCTGTGCCGGGGCTCCACGATGGCACGGGTTGTGTATGCAAATCGCTGCGATTCCTGTGTTTGCGTTCATCGGCACACGAATCTCAGGAGGTTGGCACCATGGCTTCGCAGGCGCAGAACAACACGGAGGAACAGGCTATCTGCTCCATGTACCGGGACGGGGTGAGCCTCCGGACGCTGGAGGTCGCCTTCGGGCGGAGCGACACGGAGATCATCGAGGTCCTGGAGCGGAACGGCGTGGTGGAGCCGGAGGCGGGAGAGAGCCGGGAAGCGTTCGTGGAGCGCATCCGCAACGACGTGAAGCACCAGGGGACGTGAGCCTTTCGCTCGCCACGGATGAAACGGCGGGTGTCCGTCGGGGTCCCGGCCGTAATCCATGCGGAGTACAGGGCGGCATTCGTTGACAGCAGCGTTGGGTGATCCGTAACCTGCGCTACACTCCTAATTCCCCTTCCCTTCGCGACCTGAGGAAGACCGGTTTGTCGCTCCAGTCGATGCAAAACTCGTTATTCCCCCGTTCCCCCTCATGTCGGGTGCTCCCGGTACTTCTCTGGATGCTCTCTGCGTGCGGTAACGAGACTGCCGATTCGCGGCCGTCTCAGGAGCACCGGCCGACTGTGCCGGCGTCGGACTCCGCGCGGATCGCGCTCGCGAGGCAGGCAGTGATCGACTACGCGGCGCTCAGGGCCGAGCTGCGGCTCCCGGCCGAAGTCCAGCGCGGCCAGCCCGTACCCCTCGTTCTGGTGGTCCGGAACACCAGCGATCGACCCGTTTGGCTGCAGTTCGGGGATAGCACGTACGCCTTCGACTTCACGGTCGGTCGTCCTGATGGTGAGGAAGTCTGGAGCCGGCGGTTCCGGCTGCGGGGGGACGCCATTCCCGCGATCCTGCGTCTGATCCCGATCCCCGCGGGTGATTCGGTCCGCTTCACCGACACCTGGGATCAGCGTGGAAACGGCGGCGCGCGAGTATCCCCCGGCATGTATACGGTGCGCGGAACCTTCGATACGCAGGAGGATCTCGACAGGCCGGACGACATGAAGACGCAGCCGGGATCTCTGACCATCGCTCCTTGACGGACATGTCAGCGGGAGTTCCCCGCCGGGAAGCCACGCCGCAGCTCCGGCGGCAGCCCATCCAGCCATCCCCCTCCAGCACTCCTCACGGCCCCTATCAGCACCCGCTACAGCCGGGCAAAGTTGCCGTGTCTCCGCGAGCGGTGTCCGCGCAGTCGCCCGGTGTCGCGCGGATGTTCTTGCCCGTCGCGGAACCGTGTCCTATGCTGGGACCGCCACGTGAGCGAGCCGTCCCCTACTCCGCCGGGGAGGACAGCATGGAGCCTTCTGCGCGCGCCCCGGAGTACTCGTTCCTGCTGGAGCCGCTCGGCGAGAAGATCGCCGACCTGACCTACCGGGAGGGCGACCGGACGCTGATCGTCTTCCTGAAACGGTCCGGGGATCCCGAGCTCGGCTGGGTGGGAGAGGCAACGCAGCTCGGGTACTGGACCGAGCCGGCCGGGGAGCCGATCCCGGACGACCATCAGGCCCTGATCCTCGTGCGCCTGGCCGAATGGGCGAGATCCGGGCAGGTGCCCGTCCTCATCCCTTCCAGGCAGGAGACGAAGGAGGCGTTCATCCGGGATCTGGAGCAGCAGGGCTACGTCTTCGAACGCCAACCCGATGGTACCCTGATTGGCCACGATCCGAAGGCGAAGGAGACGGAGCGCCCCAGGAGCCTCTGGACCGAACTCAAGGAGTTCTTCTTCCCGCCCCCGCCGGCCACGAGCACGCCTGAGTACAGAGCGTACCTGGCGAGGCAGAACGAGGAGAGGCGCCGGCAGGAGCGCCTGAGCGGGATCGTCAGACAGGCCACGGACAGCGTCGTCGCCGCCGTCGCCGGCCGCACGCCGCGCCTGCGCATGCACCACTTCTACGGCGCGGTGGGGGTCGATCCGAAGCACCTGACGGCCTGGTACGTCTTCGACACCGACGCCGACCACCGGGAGGCCCGGCGGAACGGGCTGGTGGAGCAGATCGACACCCTCACCCGCGCGGAGCTGGCCCGGCTCGGCTATCCGCCGGAGGCGATCCCGAAGGTCTTCGTTTCCTTCACCACCGACGAGACCGTCCAGCGGGAGGCGGGCGGGGACTACCGGACCTACTTCCAGTGAGGATCGCGATCGTCACGTGCTCCCCGCCGGGAAGCCCCGCCGCAACTCCGCCGGCAGCCCGTCCAGCCACCTCACCTCCAGCACTCCCCACAGCCCGATCAGCACCGCCTCCGCCGCGTCGTAGCGCAGCGACGCTGAACGCGCGGCGGCAGAACGTTGTACGGGCGTTTGCGCGTTATGGCACGAGCAGTGCGTAAATACCATGATTACATGTGCAAGTTCAATTTGCGTTCGCATGACCGGAGAGCAAATCACGGATGGAGGAGTGGGATGTTCACAGTCAGCCGAGTACTTTCAGTTGTCGCATTGTTGGCCTTGTCTGATGCCGGCAGGCTACCTGTTGCTGCGGCACAGGGACGCCCGGAGCAGTCACCCGCTCCGGCTGGGCGGCTCAGGCCTGCACCACCAGTGGGTGCAGACTCGGTGCGGGACGTTCCAGCTTTCGAGATCACCGTTCCAGCCAGTCCCCGTCGTTGGGATGTGTCGGACAGCGCCCTGGTTGCGGATGTGCTGCGATCCGACGGCCGCATAATCGTCGGGTTCAAGGAGCCCGGGGAGCCGCGGCTGATGGAGGCTCCGAGGCGACCCGGCACCAAGGGACTGAGGGCGACCCGGGGAGCCGTGAGTGGCGCATCGATCCGAGCCGGCCCGAGAGCCCTGGAGGCGCAGGGTGTCCGCGTCCTCGACTACCAGGGCAACATCGGTGTCGCTGTCGTACAGGTCGAACCCAGGGAGATCGGGAGAGTGGTTGCAAACCTCAGGAATCACCCGAATGTCGGGTTCCTCGAACCGGATGTGCGGCTGCAGGTGCGTGACGGACAAGATCCCCCCGACATCGCGCGCCGGGCGCAAACCCAGACCATCCACTGGGGAATCAACATGGTCCGCGCTCCGCAGGCGTGGAACGTCTCGCACGGTGAGTACGCGAGCGTGATCGTCATCGACTCGGGGCACGAGGATGGACACCCTGACCTCTTCGATCTGGCTGATGGAACCAACTGCGGAGGCCTGGATCCCGGCCGGTGCTACGATGCCATGGCGTCCCACTCCAGCTCTCCGGCCCACGGTACGCGGATGATGGGGATCATCACCGCCACCGACAACTCGGTCGGTACGGTCGGGGTGGCGCCCTGGCTGCCTCTCTCCAACATCTTCTCCTGGAGGAGCTGCGACGCGAACAACAACTGCTGGGTATCCTACCAGAACGATGCGCTGAAATACGCGGCGGACCGCGGGATTCGGGTGGCGAACATGAGCCTGGGTGGTACCGAGTATATTGCGTCGACGGCCCTCGCGGTCCAGGATGCGTGGAACCGCGGCGTCGTCATCGTTGCGGCGGCCGGCAACGATGGAGTTGAGCGGGTGGAATATCCGGCAGGCTACGACAACGTGATCGGGGTCTCCGGCGTCAAGCAGGACGGCACGTTCGCGGGGCCAGGCTCCTGCTCATACATCGCGGGTTCCAACTACGGGTCACACATTGATCTATCCGCACCCATCGCCGCGTACACCACGTTCCGGAATGGTGGATACGTCGAGCGGTGCAGCACGTCCACGGCGACTGCCTACGTCTCCGGCGCTGCTGTACTCGTCGCTTCCGCGAATCCGAGCTGGACGAACTCGCAGATCGTGCAGCAGCTCTTCAACACCGCCAACCGCAGCAAGATCGTAGGGCTCGGGCGGGACTACAAGTACGGTCATGGCACTGTGGACGTAGGCAGGGCACTGGGCCGATGAGACACATTCGTCCTTCCATCCTTGCTTCACGGCAACTTCGAGCGGCCCTGGCGCTCGTGGGGCTTCCGCTGCTGGCGGTCAGCTGCCTGTCAGTGTCTGCGGGCACGGGATCCCCAGCAGCCGGTTCACACACCGGGGAGCCTGCCGCTGCGGAGATCCCGATCCCATCCGCGGTCCCGGCTTCCAGCGCCTTCGTTCGATGGGTCCTGAATTCAGCGTCCGAGGCGCAGGCGGGGCCCGTGGCCGAAGTGCAGGTGCACCCTGCCGAGGTGGTGGTCCGTGGGCGAGCCCAGGTGGGTAGCTGCCCGGCCCTTTCGGGCGATCTGAGACGTAGCGGATCGGAGCTGACGGTGCGGATCATCGTCCAGCGACAGCCCGGCACATGCGTGTCCGAAGGGGCCGCGTTCGGCTATGCAGCCGCCTTCCGCGATCTCGTTCAGGGCGCGTACCGGGTCCGGGTGGTCACGCGAAACGAGCGGGATCGGGTTCCCGGCGACGCGATGGTGATGGACACCGTAGTGCAGGTTGTCGCTCCCAGGGGAGCGGCCCGCCGCCCGTGAGCCGTTACGTCCAATCGTAATTCCTGGCTTGGCGATCGGTTGACGGCAGACGCGCTCCCCGCAACTCGGCGGGGAGCG
>DATAAL010000372.1:0-3360 GCA_036260145.1 Longimicrobiaceae bacterium
CCACTCCTCCCCCCAGAACCTCTCCACCCCGAGCTGCACCTGGTCCGAAACGATCACCGGCACGTCCCGCCCGGCCACGATCCAGGTGTCGTTGGAGAGGGGGAACGACTCGTCGCGCAGCGAGTGCAGGAACTGCGTGTAGCGCCCCACTGCCAGCTTCACCGCCCCGTCGCGCTCCCGCCCGAAGAAGCGCTTCACCGCGAAGCGCGGCGACACCGTGGCGTGGGTGGTCTCCTGCGAGCGCCACACGTCCGCGCGCACCCCCGGCTCCACGATCCACTCCTCCCTGGGACGCCAGCGGAGCTGCCCGTACCCGCCCCCCAGCACCCCCCGGTCGGCGGCCTCGAAGAAGACCGTCCCCCCCGCCTCGCTCCGGTTGCGGTACGCCAGCCGGCTCCCCTCCGCCCCCAGGCGCAGGCTCAGCGCCGGCGAGAGGTCGCGGGCCAGGTCGCCGCGCAGGGTGGCCTGCTCCACGCGCGAGCCGAAGCGGGTGTCGGAGAAGTCCAGGAACCCCAGCGTCTCCCCGAAGCTGGAGAACCCCAGCCGCGCATCCGCCACCCACCCCCCGAAGGGCTGGCTCCAGCGCACCCCCAGGACGTCGTTCCCCCAGTTCCAGCGGATGCGGAGGATGCTCTCCTCCTCCCCGTCCTCCCCCGGGGGGGAGAAGTCGCTCAGGTCCAGCACGTCGCGCCCGGTGTACCCCACCACCCGCACCGTCCCCCCGCCGCGCGTCCCCAGCGTCACCCCACCCTGCAGGTCGGTGAGGTGGTAGGGGAAGTCGATGGGCTCGGGGAAGATCAGGTCGAAGTACGAGCGCCGGGCGGAGAGGTACGCCGTCCCCCCCTCCCCACCCAGCGCGCGCCCCACCGCGCCCGGGAGGCGGGAGCGCAGGGCGATCCGCGAGGCCAGCAGGGAGACCCCCGCCTCCCCGTGGATCCCCTCCCCCGCGTCGGCGCGGGTCTCCACGCTGAGCACCGAGGAGACCCGCCCGCCGTGCTCCGCCCCGAAGCCGCCGGCCAGCAGCTCCGCGCGGGCGATCACGTCCGAGTTGAAGACGCTGAACAGCCCCCCCAGGTGGAAGGGGTTGAAGATGGGGAAGCCGTCCACCAGCACCAGGTTCTGGTCGGCCGAGCCCCCGCGGACGTTGAAGGCGCTGCTGAAGTCGGAGGTGGAGACCACCCCGGGGAGGACCTCGACCGCCCGGAGCACGTCCGCCTCCCCCAGCCCCGGGAGGATCTTGATCTCCCGCCCGGAGATCACCCGGGTGGTGACCCCCGCCTCCGTCTCGAAGCGCACCCGCTCCCGCTCGGTGTCCCGGGTGCTGCGCACCTCGATCCCCTCCACCGCCACCGCGCCCGCGGCGAGCTGCAGCTCCACCCGCACCTCCTCCCCGCGCGCCACCCGCACCTCGCGCTCCGCCGGGGCGTAGCCGATCCGCTCCGCCCGGAGACGGAAGCGCCCCGCGGGGACTCCGGCCATGCGGTACGCACCCTGCGGATCGGTGGACGTGGAGCGCACCGCCGATCCGTCCGCGCGGAGGAGGCGCACCGCGGCGCCCGCCACCGGGCTCCCCGCGGGGTCCGCCACCCGCCCGGAGACGGTGCCTCCCCCGCTCCCCCCCTGTCCCCGCGCGGGCGCGGAGAGCGCCGCGAGGACACACAGGAGGAGGAGGGCCGGGCGGCGGAGGAGGGTGGGACCTGCGCACATCGGATCGCCTTCTGCGGACGGGTGCCGGGCGCCCGCCGCGGAGCGGGGCGGGTACCTCCGGCGGTGTACCCTCCACGTTGGGACTGGATTCACGCACCCGCAACCCCGCCTCCCTTGACTCCCCGGGGGAGCGCGGGAGACCTTGTGGGCGCCGACGCGGCCGCACGAACACCCCGGAGCCGGAATGAGGGCCGACACCTTCGCCAAGCTGGTCACCCTGGAAGCGCTGATCGACGCCGAGGTCGGGCACTACCTGGAGCACCGCCCCTCCTCGATGGACCGCTTCCGCGAGGGGATCGTGACGCGGGTCAGCGACCTGGTGGACCAGATCGACGCCCTGGACGCCGTGGCCGCCGCGCGGGTGTACGATGCCATCGTGGACTTCCTGGCGGAGCTCCCCGAGGAGGACGAGGGGGTGGTGGAGTCCACCCTGCGCTTCAAGCGCGCCGTGGACCGGATCACCACGCGGGGGATGGAGGCGCGCGACCTGGCCCAGCCCTCCACCTGGGCCGTCGTGCTGGACGAGCTGCTGGAGGAGCTGGCCGACGAGTACCATGCCGCGGTGCGCCCCGGCGGGGAGGTCCGCCCGCGGGAGTACCTGCGGGCGCAGCTCCTCCTGGACCGGGCGCGGGAGGCGTCGGAGCGGATCCTGTGGGCGGGGGATGCGGCGCGGGCGGAGGAGCTGCGCAACGACATGGACCGCCTCCACTTCGCGGTGCGGAGCCGCCGCCTGAAGCCCACCGCCGTGGACTTCCTGATCCGCTCCCCGCAGCGGCTGGCGCGGCGCTACCGTCCCTCCCCCCTGTCGCGCGTCGGCGCCTTCGTGCTCGGACAGCTCCTGCGCCGCTCCACCCCCGCCGAGGACACCCCGTGAGCCCCATGGACCCCCGGGAGCGGAGGCTGGTGAGCATCCGCCGCACCGTCCCGGCGGAGCGCCGCGCGGAGTACGACGCGGCGTGGGGGGTGCTTCACACCGCGGCCACCTCGCGCGGGGCGCACGCCTGGCGCTTCCGCTCCGCCGACGTGGCGGACGTGTACCTGGAGTTCCTGGAGTTCGGGAGCGACTCGGACCTGCGCGCCGACGCGGAGACCCTGGACGCCATCCGCGCGCTCCACGCTTCCTTCGGCGATCCGTACCCCACCCCGCTGACGCTGGAGGAGTGGATCGAGATCCCCACCGCGCGCCCGACCCCGCCATGACCGAGCGCGAACGCCTCCTCCGCCTCCTCCTGGAGCGCTCCTTCCGCCTGGGCGACTTCGTCCTGGCCTCAGGGGCGCGGAGCCGCTACTACATCGACTGCCGCACCACCACCACCCACGCCGAGGGGCAGTTCCTGGTGGGGAGGCTGGGGCTGGAGCTGCTGGGCGGCGTCTCCCCCGCCCCCGAAGCAGTCGGCGGACTGACCATGGGCGCCGACCCGGTGGCGTACGCCATCGCCCACGCCTCCTGCATCGCGGGGCGGCCGGTGCACGCCTTCTCCGTGCGCAAGGAGCCCAAGGCGCACGGCACCGGGAAGCGGATCGAGGGGTGCTTCGCCCCCGGGCAGCGGGTGGTGGTGGTGGAGGACGTGATCACCAGCGGGGGGAGCGCCCTGCGCGCCTGCGAGGCGGTGCGGGCCGAGGGGGGCGAGGTGCTGGCCGTGCTGGCACTGG
>DATAAL010000373.1:0-6179 GCA_036260145.1 Longimicrobiaceae bacterium
GGTGATGTACCTCTCCTCCGAGCGCTTCACCAACGAGCTGGTGAGCGCCATCCAGGAGGGGTCCATGGCGGAGTTCCGCCGCCAGTACCGGCAGATGGACCTGCTCCTGGTGGACGACATCCAGTTCCTGGAGGGGAAGGAGCGCACCCAGGAGCAGTTCTTCCACACCTTCAACGCGCTGCACGACGCCCAGAAGCAGATCGTGCTGACCTCCGACCGGCCTCCCAAGGAGATCGGCCTGGAGGACCGGCTGATCTCGCGCTTCGAGTGGGGGCTGGTGGCGGACATCAAGCCCCCCGACTTCGAGACGCGCATGGCGATCCTGCGCAAGAAGATCGAGGAGGACCGCCTGGAGATCGCGGACGCGGACGAGGTGCTGACCTTCATCGCCCAGACGCGCACCTCGTCGGTGCGGGAGCTGGAGGGGGCGGTCACCAAGCTCTTCGCCTACTCGTCGCTCTACCGCCGCGAGATCAGCGTGGAGTTCGCCCGCGAGGTGCTGGGGGGTGGGGGGCGCGGTGGGGGGAGGGCGGAGGCGGGCGCGGGTGGGATCTCCCCGGACGGGGTGCGCGGGCGGGTGGCGGCGGCGTGGGGGACCACCTCCGAGGCGCTGCAGTCCAAGAAGCGCACCAAGGATCTGACCGTCCCCCGCCAGGTGGCCATGTACCTGATCAAGGAGCTCTTCGACCTGCAGCTGGTGGAGATCGGGAAGCTGTTCGGGGGTCGCGATCACTCCACGGTGATCCACTCCATCGCCAAGGTGGAGGAGGAGATGGCCGCGGACCCGGAGTTCCGGGAGCGGGTGGAGGCGCTGCGGGCGGCCTTGCGGTGAGGACTGCCGTCCTCTCCCGGAGGCCGGTGTGGAGAACCGTGTGGAAGGGGTGTGGACCGCGGTGTGGAGATGCCGCGCATCCGGGCGCGGTGTGGACGGCGTGGAGAAGCGCCGGCGTTGTCCACACCCCCTCCACACTCCGCCGGCGCGGCGCAGGTGCAGGCGGGGCAGGGGGATGCGGAGGGTGGAACGGGAGTTTCCACGCATCCACACCCTCTACTACGATTACTGATTCTTCAATCTACAGGTCAGGAAGACTGCTTCCCGGTGGAAAACCGTCACACTCCAGAGTCTGGGGACATCGATGAGATTCACGATCACGCGGGAGAACCTTCAGCAGGGGCTGGGTGCCGTGGCGGGGAGCATCCCGACGCGCACCACCCTCCCCGTGCTCTCCAACATCCTCCTGGAGGCAGAGGACGGCGCGGTGCGGGTGAGCGGGACGGACCTGGACACCGCGGTGTCGGTGCGGATCCCCGCCGAGGTGGCGGAGCCCGGGGCGATCACGGCGCCGGCGAAGAAGCTCCAGGAGATCGCGCGGGAGCTCCCCGGGTCGGTGGAGGTCTCCACCCAGGGTGACACCATCACCATTGCCAGCGGACGGAGCCGCTTTCGGCTGAACGGCCTCCCCCGGGACGAGTTCCCGACCTTCCCGCGGGTGGCGTTCGAGGAGACCTGGCGGCTCACCGGGCAGGACCTGGGGCGGCTGATCGCGCACGTGAGCTTCGCGGCCAGCACCGAGGAGACGCGCCCCATCCTGAACGGAGTGCTCTGGCAGCTCGGGGAGCGGGAGATGCGGATGGTGGCCACCAACGGCCACCGCCTGGCCAAGATGACGCTCCCCATCGAGGGGGACGCGCGTGCCCCCGCCGGCGACCTGATCGTGCACCCCAAGGCGCTGGCGCAGGTGCAGAAGCTGTTCGGGCCGGACCAGACGGTGGAGGTGGCGCGCTCGGAGAACCACCTGGGGTTCCGCACGGACTCGGTGCAGGTGTTCACCCGGCTGATCGAGGGGCCGTACCCGAACTACGAGCAGGTGATCCCCAAGGACAACGACAAGATGCTGGTGGCGGACAAGGGGGCGTTCAACGCGGCGGTGCGCCGCATGGCGATCGTGGCGAGCGATCAGACGCACCGGATCCGGCTGTCGCTGGGCGGGCCGATGCTGCGCTTCTCGGTGCAGACGCCGGACCTGGGCGAGGCCACGGAGGAGCTCCCGGTGGAGTACAGCGGGGACCCGCTGGAGATCGGCTTCAACGCGCAGTACCTGCTGGAGCTGCTGCGCTACATGCCCACCGACGAGGTGCGGATGACCTTCAAGGCGCCGGAGCGGGCAGCCACGATGGAGCCGGTGGGGAACGAGGACACGCCGGACTACCTGTGCCTGGTGATGCCGCTGCGGCTGCTGAGCTGAGCTTCAACGGCAAAGTCGAGGTGCAAGAGGAGGCCTGCGGGCCTCCTTTTTGTTGAATCTACTCGAAGATCGTACCGTCAGCATTGCGCCACGCTTTCGCGGCGAGCTGTGGATTCCTATGTTTCCGGAGCGGATCGCGCGTCCGTGGCAGACATGGACATCGCCGTCCCCGCCAAGCAGGGCCCCCAGCCGATCCTCCCCATGCCCCCCGATTCTCCCGAAGCGCGCGCCCGCGAGAACATCGACCGGTTGCTCACGCAGTCCGGCTGGCAGGTGCAGGATCGCAAGGCGATGAACCTCGCCGCCGGACGCGGAGTCGCGGTCCGCGAGTTCCCCCTGAAACCGGGTCACGGCACCGCGGACTACCTGCTCTACGTGGACCGCAGGGCGGTGGGCGTGGTGGAGGCCAAGAAGGAAGGAACCACCCTGACCGGGGTCGAGACCCAGACGGCAAAGTATAGCGAGGGTCTTCCCGATAATCTTCCCGCGCCCCTCCGCCCCCTCCCGTTCCTGTACCAGAGCACGGGCGTGGAGACGCGCTTCACCAACGGGCTGGACCCGGAGCCCCGGAGCCGCGAGGTGTTCTCCTTCCACCGCCCGGAGACCTTTGCGGAGGTGCTCGGGAACGGCGCCGTGCGTCCGCGCCTGGCCGCGGAGCCGCGCGCCGGCTACGGACCCGGGGCCGACACGCTGCGGGGGCGGCTCCGCTCGCTGCCTCCGCTGGACGAGACGGGTCTCTGGCCGGCCCAGGTCAGGGCGGTGCGCAACCTGGAGCGGTCGCTGGCCGAGGACCGTCCCCGCGCGCTGATCCAGATGGCGACGGGGAGCGGGAAGACCTTCACCGCCATCACCTCGATCTACCGGCTCATCAAGCACGCCGGTGCCCGGCGCGTGCTCTTCCTGGTGGACCGCGGAAACCTGGGGCGGCAGGCCAAGAAGGAGTTCGACGACTACCCGGTTCCGGGGGACGGGCGGAAGTTCACCAACCTGTACAACGTGCAGCACGTCACCTCCAACCAGCTGGACGACGTGGCGCGGGTGCACATCTGCACCATCCAGCGCCTCTACTCCATGCTACGCGGGGAGGAGCTGCCGGAGGAGTTCGACGAGCGGTCGCTGGGCGAGCTGGAGAGGGTGTTCACCAAGCCCGTGGACGTGGCGTACAACCCACGCCTCCCCATCGAGTACTACGATGTCGTCTTCGTGGACGAGTGCCACCGCTCCATCTACACGCTGTGGCGGCAGGTGCTGGAGTACTTCGACGCCTACCTGGTGGGGCTCACGGCCACCCCCTCCAAGCAGACGTTCGGTTTCTTCCACCGGAATCTGGTGATGGAGTATGGCCACGAGCAGGCCGTGGCCGACCGGGTGAACGTGGACTTCGACGTGTACCGCATCCGCACGCAAATCACCGAGGGGGGCTCGAAGGTGGAGGCGGGGCTCTTCGTGGACCGGCGCGACCGGCTGACGCGCCGGAGGCGCTGGGAGCGGCTGGACGAGGAGCTGGTGTACGGGGCGTCGGCCCTGGACCGGGACGTGGTGGCGGAGGACCAGATCCGCACCGTCATCCGCACCTTCCGCGAGCGGCTCTTCACCGAGATATTCCCCGGGCGCGAGCACGTCCCCAAGACCCTGATCTTCGCCAAGGACGACAGCCACGCGGACGACATCGTCAAGGCTGTCCGCCTGGAGTTCGGGAAGGGGAACGAGTTCGTCAAGAAGATCACCTACCGCTCCACGGGGGCGAAGCCGGAGGAGCTGATCTCGGAGTTCCGCACCGCCTTCCACCCGCGCATCGCGGTGACGGTGGACATGATCGCCACGGGCACGGACATCAAGCCGGTGGAGATCGTGATGTTCATGCGAGCGGTGAAGAGCCGGAACCTGTTCGAGCAGATGAAGGGACGGGGGGTTCGGGTGATCCAGGCGGCGGACCTGCAGAGCGTGACGCCCGACGCGCCGGCGAAGACGCGCTTCGTGATCGTGGACGCGGTGGGGATCTGCGAGCAGGAGCTGGTGGAGACGCGCTCGCTGGACCGGAGGCCCACGGTGAAGCTGGACGCGCTCCTGGACCAGGTGGCGATGGGGAGCACGGACCCCGACGTGGTCTCTACCCTGGCCGGGCGCCTGGCGCGGCTGGACGTGCAGCTCGGGAGGGAGGAGCGTGCGCAGCTCGCGCGGCTGGCCGGGACGTCGCTGCAGGTCATCGTCTCCGGGATGGTGCAGGCGCTGGATCCGGACCGGCAGGCGGAGCGGGCGTGCGCCGACCACGGGCTCCCCCCGGAGGCGGAGCCCTCGGAGGAGCAGGTGGCGTCCGCAGCGGAGTCGATGCTGGCGGAGGCGGTGGAGCCGGTGGTGTCCAACCCGGACCTCCGCGCCGAGATCCTGCGCCTGAAGCAGGCCAAGGAGCAGACCATCGACGCGGTGAGCCAGGACGTGCTCCTGGAGGCGGCGTACTCGGACGAGGCGAAGGAGCGGGCCCAGGCGCTGACGCGCTCCTTCGAGGAGTTCCTGGAGCGGCACCGCGACGAGATCACGGCGCTCCAGGTGCTCTACGCCCAGCCCTACCGGCGCCGGCTGACGTACGAGGACGTGCAGGCGTTGGCGAGGTCCATCCAGGCCCCGCCGCGCGCCTGGACCACGGAGGCGCTCTGGCGCGCGTACGAGACGCTGGACGCCTCCCGGGTGCGCGGAACGCCCGCGCGGGTGCTCACCAACGTGGTCTCGCTGGTGCGCTACGCGATGCACCGGGACGACGTGCTGGTGCCCTTCCCCGAGGTGGCGCGGGAGCGGTTCGCCGCGTGGATGGCGCAGCAGGAGAGCGGCGGGAGGAGGTTCACGGACGAGCAGCGGCAGTGGCTGGAGATGATCCGCGACCACATCGCGGCGAACCTGGAGATCACGCCCGAGGATTTCGAGTACGCGCCGTTCGTGCAGCGGGGTGGGCTGGGCGGGGCGTACCGGGCCTTCGGAGAGGAGCTGAATCCGTTGTTGAACGAACTGACGGAGGTGCTGGCAGCGTGAGTGTACCGAAGAATTTCTCGGCTCCACGTGGGTGGGCTGTAGCGACGATTGGCGACCTTATCGGTGCTGATGGAATCTTCTCCGATGGCGATTGGGTGGAGAGCAAAGATCAAGACCCGTCCGGTGAGGTGCGGTTGATCCAACTTGCTGATGTTGGCGACGGACGCTACTTGAACCGATCCACTCGCTTTCTTACAAGCAGCAAGGCGCGCGAACTCCGGTGCACTTACCTCGAAGCAGGAGATGTGCTCATCGCCCGGATGCCAGATCCTTTAGGAAGAGCGTGCATTTTTCCTGGTGATCACAAAGCTGCGGTTACGGTTGTTGATGTCTGCATCATCAGGACAGGTACCGAGGAGATCGACCACCGCTGGCTGATGTGGGCGGTGAACAGCCCAGCCTTCCGGATGTCTGTTGCAAAGCTGCAAAGTGGTTCAACACGCAAGCGAATCTCTCGGGGAAACCTTGCGACCCTTCGGCTGCCTGTACCGCCCGCCGCTGAGCAGAAACGGGTCGTTGCTGCAATTGAGGAGCAGTTGACGAGCCTTGATGCTGCCGTAGCCGCCCTCACTCGGGTGCAAGCCAATCTGAAGCGTTACCGTGCCGCCGTGCTCAAGGCCGCGTGCGAGGGAAGGCTGGTGCCGACTGAAGCAGAGTTAGCGCGGGCGGAGGGGCGGGATTACGAGCCTGCAAGCTTGCTGCTTGAACGGATCGTTAGAGAGCGGAGGGATTGTGCAGTCAAAGTAGATGCTGGCTCTGAGCGTAAGGACATTAGCGAATTACCCAGACTTCCTGAGGGGTGGTCGTGGGCGACACTTCCGGAACTAGTGGGTCAGTTGGCATAGGCATCGCCATCCCAGCAGCCGTAGGCTCAAGTCCGCCGTCTGGATAATGCTGCGCGGCTTGCTG
>DATAAL010000374.1:0-9242 GCA_036260145.1 Longimicrobiaceae bacterium
GGGATGCCGGACCGGGAGTTGCGGGAACGGCTGGCCTCGTCCCGGCCGTGGGAGGGGTAGGATCCCTCCCGGACCATCAGAGCCCAAGGAGTACTCCCATGAGAGTCCTGCACAGAATCCTCCTCCTCGTCCCCGTGCTTCTCGCCACGGGGTGCACCCCCGCCGCGGGGGGGCGGGCGCGGCAGCCGGAGCCGGACGACCGGACCACCGTGCGGGTGGACAACCGGAGCTGGAACGCCGTGAACGTGTATGCCATCCGCAGCAGCCAGCGGATCCGCCTCGGGACGGTGCAGGCCACCTCCACCACGGTCCTGGAGATCCCGCGCACGCTGGTCTCTGGGATCACCACGCTGCGCTTCCAGATCGATCCCATCGGGAGCAACCGGACGCCCATCAGCGAGCAGATCTCGGTGAGCCCGGGGGAGCAGGTGGAGCTCATCGTCCCGAACACGGGGACGTGATCGGTTTCTTCAGCTTTTGTGACCGCTCCAGAGCCCGCAAACTGCGCGGTCTCTTCCGCGGGGGCGAGGAGCCTCAGGATACCGCTCTGAGTCTCCCCGCCCCGGAGTGAGCCCCGCGATACTGCCGCGGGTCTCCCTCCGACCAGGATCACATGGATACAGCGGGAACTGCGAACGGCCCTACGACCGCCGCTCTCACGCGCCCCCGCACTCCTCCAGCTTCCTCCGCAGCAGCCCCCGGTCCGGCTCGCTCAGGGGCAGCTCCAGCGCACGCCGGTACGCCTCCGCGGCGGGCTCCGCCTCGCCCAGGCGGGCGTGCAGGTCGCCGCGCACCGCGTGCAGGAGCGGGTAGGCGGCCAGCGAGGGGTGGTCCGCCACCTCCGCCACCGCGCGGAGCCCCGCCCCGGCCCCCTCCACCATCGACAGCGCCACGGCGCGGTTCAGCGCCGCTACCGGGGAGGGCTTCACGGCCAGCAGCGCGTCGTAGAGGGAGAGGATGTACGGCCAGTCCGTCGCCTCGTACGAGGGAGCGGTGGCGTGCGCCGCGGCGATCCCGGCCTCTAGGTGGAGGGGCGTGAGGTCCTCCCCCTCCGCCGCGCGCTCCAGGTGCGCCAGCCCGCGCGCGACCATCCCCCGGTCCCACCGGGAGCGGTCCTGCTCCGCCAGGAGCACCGGTCCGCCCTGTGGGTCCACCCGGGCGGGGAGGCGCGCGCCCTGGAAGAGCAGGAGCGCGGCCAGGGCGTGCGTGCGCGGGGAGGCGGTGGCGGGGTGGGCGGCGAGCAGCTCCGCCAGCCGCACCGCCTCCGCGCACACGTCGGCCCGAAGCGCCGCCTCTCCGCTCGCCGCGGCGTAGCCGTCGTTGAAGACCAGGTACACCACCTCCAGCACCGGGTCCAGCCGCCGGAGGAGCTCCACGCCCGCCGGGACCTCGAAGCGGATCCCCGCCTCCCGGATCCGCCGCTTGGCCCGCACCAGCCGCTGCGCCACCGTGGCCTCCCGGGCCAGGAACGCCCGGGCGATCTCCGGGACGCCGAAGCCCCCCACCGTCTTCAGCGTCAGCGCCACCCTCGCCTCCCGCGGGACCTCCGGGTGGCAGCAGGTGAAGATCATCCGCAGCTGGTCGTCCTCCACCTCCCCCCCGAAGAACGCCTCCGGGGCGGACACCTCCCCGCCGTCCAGCTCCTCCCGGAGGAGGGGAACCTTGCGGGCCAGATTGGCGTCGCGGCGGAGGAGGTCGAGCGCCCGGTTCCGCGCCACCTGCACCAGCCAGGCGCGCGGATCGTCCGGGACACCGTGAAAGGGCCACTCCCGCAGCGCGCGGAGCAGTGCTTCCTGCACCACGTCCTCCGCGAGCTGCAGGTTGTGGGGGCCGAAGACCCGGCACAGGACCGAGACCATCCGCCCCGCCTCCCGGCGGAACAGGCCATCCACCAGCCCGTGCACCTCCCTGCCGGGCTCTCCCTCCACCGCCGCGCTCCCGCTCAGGTGGGCTCGACCTCCCGCAGCTCGATCCGCCCGCCGAACTCCAGGTGCGGACAGTCGCGGGCGGTCTCCACCGCGTCGTCGTAGCCGTCCGCCTCGATCACGAAGAGCCCACCGATCACCTCCCGGGCCTCCGCGTACGGGCCGTCCGTCACCTCGACACTCCCGTTTCGGCGGGCGAGGGAGCGCCCTCCCTCGTCACGCAGCTTGTGGCCGCCCGCCAGCTTTCCCGTTTCCACCAGCCGCTGGCTCCAGGCGCGGTACTTCTCGATCACCTGCTGCATCTCCTCCGGGGTGACGTCCGCCCAGTTGGCGGGGGACTCGTGCAGGAGCAGGATGAAGTGGGCCATGGGTCGGTCGTCCTTTCGTAGGGGTTGCGTCCGTCTTCGCGGACCGGGGGCCGGCGTCTCCGGGCCCTCTGCCGTCTAGACGAACGGGAAGGGAAGAAATCGACAGCGCCCGCGCCGGTGGTGCTCAGGCCAGCGCGGGCGCCGGGGGTGCGGTCAGGGGAGCGGGACCGGAGCGCTCACCGTGCCGGGCCGGCCCGCGAGCCGAGCCAGCTCTCCCGGAAGGCCCGCATGGCGGCGGTGACGGGGCGCCCCGCCGCCTCGTAGGTCACCACCTCCAGGACCGGGCTCTCCGCCACGGCCAGCGACGCGGTGCGGCGCTCCCCGCGCTGCTCGAACCCGATCAGGACGGTGTCGCCGGGGCGGCGCGCCCCGAGGACCGCTTCCAGCTCCGCCGTCGTGCTCACGGGCCTCCCGTCCACCGAGAGGATCCGGTCGCCGCGGGTGAGCCCGGCGCGGTACAGCGGGCTCCCGGCCAGCGGATACGCGGCGACGATCGCCCCCGCGGTGTCGAAGCGGATCACTGTCTCCCCGATCCAGGGGCGCCCCGGCTGCGCCCTGCGGAGGAGGAGCCCCGCCGGCGCCAGGAGCCGCCCGTAGTCGGGTGCCTCGTGTCCCTCCACGTAGCGCCGGAAGAAGTCCTCAGCGAAGGCGCGGTCCCCCGTCAGCGTCGCCAGGGTGTTCCGCAGGTCGGCCACCGTGTACGGCCGCTGGGGCGACCGGGTGGCCGGATCCTGCGCCCGTCCGAAGTCGCGCCACACCGCGCGCATGTAGTCGTCCAGCGTGAGGGCGGGGGAGCGCGAGCGCAGCGCCAGCTCCAGCCCCAGCCCGATCCCGGCGCCCCAGGTGTAGTAGGAGACGAAGGTGTTCCCGCGGTTGTTGCGGTCGATGGACACGGCTGCGTCCACGAAGGGTGCCTGCATGCTCATCTCCACCGCCGAGAAGAGCTGCCGCCCCGGGGACAGGACCACCTCGTTGATGGTCCCGGAGAGGCTCCGCGCGTACTGGTCGATCCCGGTGATCCCCGCGCGCCGGATGAAGAGCGGGGTGTAGTACTGCGTGAACCCCTCGGCGAACCAGAGTTCGCCGGATAGGTTGGCCTCTTCGAAGTCGAAGGGCTCCAGCGAGCGGGGACGGATCCGCTCCACGTTCCAGGCGTGGAAGAACTCGTGCGAGATGGTCCCCAGGTTCCCCAGCCTCCCCACGGGGGTGGCGAGCGGGCGGGTGCTGGTGACCACCGTGGAGTTGCGGTGCTCCATCCCATCCCCGGCCACCTGCGGGAGGTAGTCGGCCAGGAAGGTGTACGTCCCGTAGTCGAAGTCGGGCGCCTCGCCCATGGCCGCGATCTCCTCCGCCACCACCCTGCGCGCCATGTCCGCGAAGGTGTCGAGCTGCGCCGGGGTGCCGGCGTGGTGCACGGCCAGGCGGATGGTGTACGTCTTCCCGCTGGAGCTCACCTGCCAGCTCCGCAGGTCGTGGGCGCTCAGCTCCACCGGCGAGTCCATGAGGTACTGGAAGTTGGGCGCGGTGAAGACCTCGGGGTTGCCGGTCGGGACGAGCTGCGTCGCGATCTTCCACTCCGGGCGGGGCCGGCGGAAGGTCACCCGCACCGGGCGGTCGCTCAGCCCCCGCGCCCACAGGAAGGTGGCCGGGGCGTTGAGGTGCGCGTGGGTGTTATCGATCTGCGCATACGTCCCGTCGCCCCAGTCGCCGAACAGGGTGTAGGTGATGCGCACCGTCCCGTCGTGCCCCGCCACGTTCCACCGGTGGGGGTCGGGGCGGGTGACGGTGAGGGGGCGCCCCTGCCCGTCGAAGGCGCGGATGTTGTACACGTTCTTGGCGAACTCGTGCAGCGCATAGCGCCCGGGCGAGGAGCGGCTCATCCGCGCCTCCAGCGGCCTCCCGGCGGGGAGCCCGGGGAAGGTGACGGAGATCTCCGCCTCGTGGTGCACGGCGTTGGGAAAGGAGACCTCGTAGACGACCGGGTCCTGCGCGGCCGCGGGGGCCACGGAGAGCGCCAGGGCCATCAGGAGCGCGGGGGCTTTCATGCCATCGGGGGTTCGGGTGGTCGGCGGGGCCGAGCGAGCGTTCGATCGGATACCGCTACAGGCGGGTAGTCTACGCGGCGTCGGGAGACGCGGCAAACCCGTGAGCCTCCGTTGTACGCACCCGGGCGGGAAGTGTTTCGCGCGGAGGTGCCTCGAAGAGGGAGGGCGGCGTCAGATCCGCACCTTGACCACCACCTTCCGCACCCGGTGCCGTCCGCCGGCCATGCAGCCCGGCTTGTGCGCGTCGCCCGGGTGGAAGACGGCGAAGTCGCCGGGGCGGAGGAGGAGGGAGCTGGAGTACCTGGGCTCCTGGTAGAACAGGAGGTCCGTGTCCTCGTCGTACCCGGTCGCGGGAGTGAGGAGCTGGACGGGGACGTGCAGGATCCGCTCCGATCCCTCGATCAGGAACTGCACGTCCAGGTAGCGCCGGTGCGACTCGAAGCGCTTCTCCGTGGAAGGTCCGGTCTCGTACGTCTGCACCAGGGCGAACAGGTCGTCCCCCCGGATCGGGTGACGGCCGTCTGCGATGGAGGGGTCGAGCCCCCGCAGGTAGTCCACCGCGTCCTGGATCCCGGGAGCGAAGGCGTCGCGGGCGTCGAGGGAATCGAGGGAGTCGAGGATCATGGAGGATTCGGTCAGGTGTGAGATGAACTGCCTCTGAACTGCGGGTTTGGACGTGCCCCCCGCTGGCGCGGGGTCTGCACAACCGGGCGCACATCCCTCACACAACTACAGACGACACCTGCACATCTGGCAGTTACTCCCCTCTCCCCTCGTGGGAGAGGGTGGCGAGCCCGAGGCGAGCCGGGTGAGGGCCTCTGGAGCGGCGCCGATGCTACACCTCCACATCCCCACCCCGCTCCAGGTAATCGATCCCCCGCGCGGTGATGCGCAAGGTGAGCCCCTGCCCCCCCGTGTGCTTCACGTAGCCGTGGTCCTCGTGGTACCGCGCGATCCGCTCCGCGTCCTGGCGGGAGAGCCCCAGCTCCTCGGCGATGTCGTACCCGTCCTCGTACACGGCGCCCTCCTCCTCGGAGCTCCGGTAGAGCCGCTCCAGGAACCGCCGGCGGTTCTCGCGCCGCCTCCGGATGAGGTCCGAGGGATCGGGGTACACGGCGCCGGTCAGAAAACGAAGACGTGCGTCCATCGGTCCCCCGCCCGGCCGAGTCCGTGGTGGGTGTAGGTGCAGTCCTCGATGTTGCGCCGGTGGCCGGGGCTCGCCAGCCACAGCTCCAGGAGCGCCTGCCCGCCCTGGTTGATCTGCGCGATGTTCTCCGCGATGGCCCGCCAGCGCGTCACCCCCGCGGCGTCGAGCCGGTCCTCCAGGTCCCGCCCCTCGGGGGAGGTGTGGCTGAAGTACCTCCGCCGCCACATGTCGTCGCTGTGCGCCTGCGCTGCGCGGGCGGCCCCCTCGTGCCACACCAGTGGCGCGCACCCCACCTGCTGCCGGTGCCGGTTCATCAGCGTGACGAACCGGCTCGCTCCCTCCGCCGGGGCCGCCACGCCGGCCGGGACCGGAGCGGAAGAGGGTGGCGGGGAGGACGGAGGCGGGGCGGACGGAGGTCCCGCGGGGACCGTCCCGACCTCGACGCACCCCGAGATCCCGAGCGCCAGGAGGAGAGCGGTGCGGTGGAAGGCGTACATGGCCGGTCGCCTCACGTGACGAACGAACGCAGCAGTCGGACCATCCGCGCGTCGTGGGGATCCGCGGAGGGGTCGTCGTCCGCGATGTCGGGTCTCTCCTGCGGAGTCTCCAGGATCAGCGGGATCCCCTCGCTCCTCGGATCCCGGAGGAGCCAGCGGAACGCCTCGGCGCCGATCTCCCCCTCGCCGATCAGCGTATGGCGGTCCCGGTTGGAGCCGAGCGCCCCCTCGCTGTCGTTGAGATGGAAGAAGGCCGGGCGCTCCCCGGCGGTGTACTCCCACTCGTCCAGGATGCCCGCCAGCGCCTCCGCCGACTCCGCGATGTCGTACCCCGAGGCGAAGAGATGGCAAGTGTCGAGCCCGTACCCCGTGCGGGGGCGCAGGTCGTCGGGGACGTGCCGGAGGATATCCGCCACCTCAGCCGCGGTGCGCCCCAGCGTCTGCCCGGCGCCCGCGGTGTTCTCCACCAGGAGGCGCGTCGTCCCGTCCCTCACCGCGCGGAGTGCCCGGGTGATCGCCTTCGCCACGCGCCCGGCCCCCGCGGCGCGGTCCCCGTCAGTGGCGGAGCCGGGGTGGAAGCACACCGCCCCCACCCCCAGCGCGGTGGAGCGCTCCAGCTCCCTGGCGAGCCCGGCGGCAGCCCGCTCCCACTTGGCCTCGTCCGGAGTGGCGACGCCCAGGACGTACGCACCGTGCACCACCACGTGCTCCGGCCGGATCCCGGCCTCGGCGAGCGCGACGTGGAAGCGCTCCACCTTCTCCGGCCTCATCCCGGCCTTCTCGCCGTAGAAGCGGGGCGGCGCGGTGAAGACCTGGAGCGCGGTCATCCCGGCGTTGCCGGCCCGGCGGGCGGCCATGTCGATCCCGCCGTTGTCGAGGGTGTGGGCGCCGATGTAGCGGGGCATGGGACCGGGTCCGGTTCCGGGGAGCGAGCCAGTCATACTCCGAGGCCGATAAACTATCATCTCTCGGGACGGTCGGACATGGTCCGGCCGGAGCCGTCCGGGGGCGGAGCATGACCCTTGCAGCGGGGATCTCCCTCGCGGGCCGGTCACACTGGTGCGCCGGAGATACGGGGTTTATCATGATCCGATACGGAACCCGCGGCTCGGGACGGTGTCAGAAACACCGTACCCCGGACATCATAGGTCTGGTACCTGGCGCCGACGCTTCGGGATCGAGCGGCGCGCCCATCCCCTGTCCCTGCACTCCCCGGACCTGGCCGGAGTCGGCTCGGGCCCCGGCAGGATCGACCCCCCCAGGCGCGAGGCCGGCCGGAAGGCCGCTCCCCCGGCCGCTGAAAACCAAGGAGGTCCCATGTATAAGGCTGTATCTCTCACGTCCGCGGTGTTCGTGCTCCTGGCCGGGACCGCGGGGGCGCAGGAGGCGGGCTCCTCCGTTGCCCCCACGGTAGAGGCGGCTCGCGTCGCGGCGGTGGAGCAGACCGCTGCGCGGAGCCTTCCGGTTCCGGCTGTGTTCGAGGCCGCGCCGGTCGCCACCCCGCCGCGCGTGGAGGCGCTGGAGGCGAGGAGGGCCCGGGTCCGCTCCGCCACCCGCTCCCTGCTGCACACCGTCGGAGGTGCGGCCGTCGGTGCGTTCGTCGGGTACTTCGCCTCGCAGGTGGTCAAGAGCGACTGGGACAAGAAGAACGATGCGGAGGTGAGCGGCCACCGGACCAGCTACGCCTTCGGTGGGGCGCTGGCCGGGAGCCTCGGCGGGCTGCTGATCGGAATGCGGAGTTCGTCGGAGGGAGTGGTGGCCGTGCCGGTCCGGGCGGGAGACGACAAGATCATCATCCAGGAGCAGATCGAGGCGGCCGGGCTCGCGAACGTGTACGATCTGGTCCAGGCGCTCCACCCGGAGTGGCTGCGTACGCGGGGGGTCCGGGGCTTTTACGAGGGTGCGGGGATGTTGGTCGGAGACGAGCCCGTCGCGCTGGGCGGGCCGACCATCAGGGTCTACCTGGACGATGCCCGGATGGGTGGAGTGGAAGCCCTGCGGCAGATCCCCACCGCCAGCGTCGTGGCGGTGCGATTCCTCGACCCCGGCCAAGCCACCTACAAGTGGGGGATCGGCCACAACCACGGCGCCATCTGGGTGACCACGGCGCGGTAGCAGCGGTCTTCCGGTGGGAACACGGCGCGGCCGGGGGTATACTCCCGGCCGCGTTCTCTATGGCGTCCTGGTTGTGGAGCCTGACGGTCCATCCTGCCGAGGGGGCGCGCCTACTCCTCCGGGATAGTGATCCCGCCCCCCTGGGCCACCTGCGGCTCCCGGCCGGTCTGCTCCAGCGCGGCCAGGCGACGGGTCAGCTCCAGGATCCGCTGTCCTTCCTCCTGGATCGTTGCGATGGAGCCCCGCAGGACCGGGTCTCCCTGTACCAGGTCCTCGCGCCCCAGTAGCTGCGCCTGCCCCAGGATCACCGCCAGGGGGTTGTTGATCTCGTGACGGAGAGCGCGGATGATCTGCCGCGCGGGGGTCTCGGTCCTCTTCCGGGACTCCGGGAGCTTCCGCCACTCGTCCGTCACGTCCTCCAGCACCCCCACCACCGTACCCCCCTCCTCGACGGCGCGGGCCTGGAGCAGGAAGCAGCGGAAGGGGGCGTTCCGGTGCGGGAGGCGGAGCTGCAGCCGGAGGGGCGCGCCGGAGCGCGCCGTCTCCACCCCTTCCCGGACTCGCTCCCGGTCTTCCGGGTGCACCCGCTCCACCAGGGCGCTCATGGTCGCGCCGTACTCCCCGGGGGAGTGGCCGACCACCGTCTCCAGGGTGTCTCCCCACAGCAGATGGTCGGACGCGGGGTCCCACTCGAAGACGACGCTGTGCGCCTCGCGGGCCGCCGCGACGTACCGGGCGAGCCACGCCGCCGCCTCGCGCTCCCTGCGCCACGCCTCCAGCGTGCTCCGGCTCGCGCGCGCCCGCTCGTACTCCCGCGCGTTCTGGATGGCCGAGGCCGCGACTCCCGCGACCAGGAGCATACGGTGCACCTCGTGCGCGCCGAACTCCGGCTCCCCCGCGCCCCGCGCCAGCAGCAGCGCGCCCACCGCTCCTCCGGGTGCTCCGAGGGGGACGGCGAGCGCGGGGCCCGCGGGGAGGCCGCGCTCCCGGGGGCGGTACGCGCGCGGGTCGGCCAGGAGGTCGGCGGAGCGCTGCGGCTCCCCCGCGAGGACGGCCCGCCCCTCCAGGCTCCCCTCCACGGGGAGGAGCTCCCCCTCGTGCCGGGCGAGCGCGCCGGTCCCGATCCGCGCGCGGAGCACGTCTCC
>DATAAL010000375.1:0-1735 GCA_036260145.1 Longimicrobiaceae bacterium
CGTCACCTTCAGCGACGACCTCAGCGCCCCATATCCCCGGAGATGGCAAAATTCGGGTTGCGCAGGACGATCGCGTCCGGCTCCACCCGCCGCCCCACCGGCACCACCCCGTCCACCGCCATCGCCGCGAAGAGCAGCGCCAGGTACAGCAGCGAGTTGCGGTACAGCCTCCACGCCGGCTGCGTCAGCTTCTCCACCCCGAACAGCCGCAGCACGTCCCGCAGCAGCCACCCGCCCAGCAGCGCCGCCGACGCTCCGTACACCGCCCCGAGCCCGCCGTACGTCACCGGGGCCAGGGTGACGGCGATCAGGATCCCGGTGTACACCAGCATCTGCCGCATCGTCTCCCGCTCCCCCCACACGTTGGGAGCCATGGGGACACCCACTCGGCCGTAGTCTTTCTGCTTGACCAGCGCCAGTGCCCAGAAGTGCGGGGGGGTCCAGAAGAACACGATCAGGAACATGTACACGGCGGTCAGCGTCACCTCGCCGGTGGCCGCGGCCCAACCCACCAGCGGGGGGAACGCACCGGCTGCGCCCCCGATCACGATGTTCTGCGGGGAGGTACGCTTGAGCCAGCGGGTGTAGACGAAGACGTAGAAGAGGAGCCCCGCCAGCGCCAGGTACGCGCTCAGGACGTTGACCAGGAGCGCGAAGACGGCGAACGCCGCGGCTCCCAGCGCGATCCCGAAGGCCAGGACGTGCCCGGCCGACATCCGCCCGCCGGGGATGGGGCGGAGCGCGGTACGCGGCATCCGGGCGTCGATGTCGCGGTCCATGTACATGTTGATGGCGTTGGCGCCGCCCGCCATCAGGTACCCGCCCAGCATGGTCCACCAGAACACGCCCGCGTCCGGGAGGCCGCGGAGCGCGATGACCATCGGCGCCCAGGTGGTCACCAGGAGGAGCGAGATGATCCGCGGCTTGGTGAGGGTGACGTAGTCCCGCAGCCGCTGTCGGACCCCTCCGCTCCGCCCGCCGCGCCAGGCGACGATGCCCGCGCGCTGTGTCCCGGTAGTGAGCCCGTCCGCGGCGAGCGCGGCCGCGCGGGCGCCGGTCAGCGGCTCGGTTCCCGGAATCAGGTCGCTCACGTCGGGAGCGGCGGTGTCTGGCATGCTCGATGGGCCCAGGGGAGAGCGGCCGTCCGACCGGCGGCCGGTCCGCAGGCCGGGAAATATACAGGGCCTCCCGGGCCACGCCAACCCGAGCGCGTACGCGCGGGGAGGATCTCCGGCAGGGTGTGGGGCGCTCCCCCACGTGCGCCGCACGTGCTTGCCGCGGCGGCGGGGAAGCGCTTTATTTCCAGCCGCGTAGCAGCCGCCGCTCTCCGTGCCCGACCCGTCGCCCGCGCCATGAAGCCGAGTTCGTTCGCCAAGTTCGTCTGGGGCGTCCTGGCCTACAACCTGGGCGTGGTGCTCTGGGGCGCCTACGTGCGCGCCAGCGGCTCCGGCGCGGGGTGCGGGAGCCACTGGCCGAAGTGCGACGGGGAGGTGATCCCCCGCCTGGCGAGCACCGAGCAGCTGGTGGAGTTCACCCACCGCGTCACCAGCGGGATCGCCGGATTCCTGGTGCTCGGGGTGCTCGTCTGGGCCCTCCGCGCGTACCCCGCGGGACATCCGGTGCGCCGCGGCGCCGTGCTCTCGACGGCGCTGATGGTGGTGGAGGCGCTCCTGGGGGCGGGGCTGGTGCGCTTCGAGCTGGTGGCGGACAACTCCTCCGGGTTCCGCGCCTTCGC
>DATAAL010000376.1:0-4839 GCA_036260145.1 Longimicrobiaceae bacterium
CGACGCCGACCTGGCGGGGGCCGCCGGGCGTCTGGCGGTGCGCGGCTCCGCCACGCTGGGAGAGGTCCCGACCTTCGACGTGTCCGGGCGGGTGGAGGCGTTCCGGGCGGGGGTCGTCCTGGCTTCCGATGTCCCCGCGGAGGGGCCGCTCACCGGGACATTCGCCGCCCGCGGCGCCACGCGGGACTTCCGCTTCGACGTCAACCTCACCCAGGGGGCGGGCTCGCTGGTGCTGGGCGGGCAGGTCCGCCGCCCGGGGGAGGAGATGCTGTTCGACGTGTCGGGGCGGGTGAACAACTTCCGGCTGGGCGCGCTGGCCGGCCGCCCCACGCTCTTCGCCTCCCCGGTCACCGGGACGCTGGCGCTGAGCGGCGGGGGACGGCTCCCGTACCGCTTCGACGTGGACCTGCGCGGGCAGGAGGGCGTGTTCGACCTGGAAGGGTGGTACCGTCCTGGAACGGTGGCCTCGTACGCCGTCTCCGGGCGGGTGTCGGGGGTGAACATGCAGCAGCTCCCGAGGCTGCAGGGGTTCCCCGTGAGCCACCTGAACGCCACCGTGGATATCCAGGGCAGGGGGACCACCCCGGAGACCTTCGAGGGGCGGGTCGACCTGGCGGCCACCTCCTCCACCGTCGCCGGGGTGCTGGTGGACGCGGCCACCGTGAGGGCCTCCGCCACCGGCGGGATCCTGCGCGTGGACACCCTGGACGCCTCCTTCCGCGGGACGCGCCTGGCGGCCTCGGGGATGTGGGGGCTCACCCGCCCCGCCCCCCGGCCGCTGCGCTTCTCCCTGGCTTCCTCGAACCTCACCCACGTCGCCCCTCTCGCGGCCCGCGCGGAGGTGGCGCCCCTGGACCTGGAGGGCTCCCTGTCCGCGGAGGGGTGGGTGTCCGGCACCTTCCGCGCTCCGACGCTGGCCTTCGCCCTGCGCGGCAGCGGGCTGCGCTACGGGACGTGGCGCGCCGGCCAGCTCACGGCGGACGCCAGCCTGGCCCGTGCCCCGCAGGGGTGGCGCGGGCGGATCTCGCTGGTGGGCGACGCGGTGGCGCTCGCCGGACGGGAGAACCTCCAGAACCTGCGGCTGGAGGTCAACGCCTCCCCGGGGCTGGCCACCTTCGGGGTGTTCGCCCGGCGGGACGGAGAGAGCGATGTCGCCGCCTCGGGAGCCCTGGAGTTCGAGACCGGGGAGCTGCGGGGGGCGGAGCTGCAGTCGCTCAACCTGCGGCTCGCGGGGGCCACCTGGCAGCTCCTCCAGCCGGCGCGGATCCGCTGGGGCGGGGTACAGGGGATCGAGGTGGAGCGCCTGGCCCTGCGGCGGAGCGGGACCGGCGCCAGCCTGATCGAGATGGACGGACGGCTCCCCCCCACGGGGAACGCCGACCTGCGGATCCGGCTGGTGGCGGTGGACCTCGCGGACCTGCGTCGCCTCTCCGGCTTCGCTCCCGAGGCGGAGGGGATCCTGAACCTGGACGCGGTGCTGGAGGGCCCGGTCGGGGAGCCCCGGATGACCGTCACCGGCTCCATCGACTCCCTCCGGTACGCCGGAGTGGTAGCGGAGCGGGTGGCGCTCGACGCCCGCTACCTGGACCGGCGCCTCGCCGGGAACGCCACCGTGCGTATCGCCGGGAAGGACATCCTGACCGCGCAGGGCGCGCTCCCCATGCTCATCTCCCTGGGCGGGACCGTCCCCGGCTTCCAGCTCCTCCGCAACGAGCCGGTCGACGCCCGCCTGGTGGCCGACTCGGTCCCGGCGGCGCTGATGGCCGCCTCCGTCCCGGGAGTGCGCGACGGCGCGGGGGTGCTGGCCGCCGACGTGACGGTGCGCGGCACCCTGGACGACCCGGCGGTGAGCGGGTGGGCCGCGGTGCGGAGCGGCGCGGTGTTCGTGGAAGCGGCCGGGCAGCGCTTCGAAGGGATCGAGGGGCGGGTCTCGCTCCAGGGAGAGGAGATCCGCATCGATTCGTTGGTGGCCCGCAGCGAGGGAGTCGCGCGCGTGGCCGGGGTGATCCGGCTGGACGAACCCGGGCGGCCACTCGTCGCCCTCACCCTGGACATGGACGAGTTCCTCCCCGTCAACCGGGAGGACCTCGCCGAGTTGCAGGTCTCCGGGAGGCTTGCGCTCTCGGGACGTCTCCCGGACGCCGTTCTCTCCGGGCGGGTGGTGCTGGAGGAGGGGACCATCTACATCCCCACCCTGGACCAGCAGCAGCCGGTGGACATCGTGGACGCAGAGGTGGGGGAGATCGGCGCCGACAGCATCCCCACCGAGCTGGGCGTCCCCGCCACCCCCGCCGCGCTCTTCGGGGGGCTGCAGGTGAGCTCGCTTCAGGTGGTGGTGGACGAGGGAGTCTGGCTGGAATCGGAGGACGCCCGGATCCAGATCCAGGGCGAGCTCCTGATCAGCCGCGGCGCCGGGGGGACTCCGCGCCTGTTCGGAGACCTGGAGGCGGTGCGCGGGAGCTACGCCCTGCGGATCGGGCCGATCCGGCGGGAGTTCGATATCGAGCGCGGGCTGGTGCAGTTCTACGGGACCCCCGACTTCAACCCCACGCTGGACGTGGTGGCCACCAACGAAGTGCGCACCATGGATCCGGGGCAGTCGGGCTCCGTGCTCAGGGTGCAGGTGCAGGTGACCGGGACGCTCCAGAACCCGCGGATCCAGCTCAGCTCCAACACCCGGCCCCCGCTCCCGGAATCGGAGCTCCTGAGCTACCTGGCGTTCGGCCGCTCCACCGCCAGCCTGGGCGGGAACGTGGGCGTGCTCGCTCAGCAGATCCTGACCCAGGAGCTGTTCGGCGGGCTCCTGGCGGCCGAGCTGGAGCAGGAGCTTTCGGAGTCGGGGCTGGTGGACTACGTGCGCGTCCGCTCCCGCCCCGGGGAGGCGGCCAACCCATTCGGAGCCGCGGGCGGCGCCGCGCTGGGGACGCTGGGGCTCACCGCCCCCACCATCGAGTTCGGGTGGGAGCTGGGCGAGGACCTCTTCCTGACGGCAGAGGTGGGGATCCCCGCCCCGGAGCAGAGCCCCATCTTCGGCATGGGCCTCGACTGGCAGATCAGCGAGCAGACGCGGGCCCGGATTGCGCGCGAGGCGGTACGGCCCGACGTGTTCACGCGGCCGTTCTACACCGGGCCGTCGTACCAGTGGTCACTGGACATGCGCCACCGCTGGGAGTGGGGGCGCCCTCGCGAGGACTCGGCCGCGGTCCGTCCCGGTGCTCAGCCACGGCCCGCCACCATCGCTCCCGCGCCGGCATCACCCCCGGCGCTGCAGGGCGGTGAGCGGCCCGCGGACACCGCAGCGGAAGCACCGCGCCCGGCAGTGCCGAAGAAGGAGGAGGGGACCCCGTGAGGCGACCCCTCGCCGCGTCCGGCAGGATTCCTGCGCTGTGACCCTACAGGAAGGGGCGCTCCTTCGCGTTGGCGCGGGAGAGGCGGACCACAGAGCTGTCGCCCGTGACCTCCATGGGTACGTTCCAGTACAGCTCGCTGTAGGGGAGGGTGTAGCGGGCATATACCCACCACCGTCCCGGCTCGGCGCTGAAGGTCACCGTTCCGCTTGCGTCGGTGGTGTCGGCCAGTTCGTCGCGGTCCGCGGTCTCCAGCCGCCTCTGGACCTCCGCGTCGAACCTTCCGAAGGCCTTCTCCGCCCAGCTCCGCCGCGCGTTCCGCACCGAGTCGGCGCGTGCGAAGACGGCCCGGCGAAAGGCGCGGAATCGCGCCAGGGCGGTGTCGCCACGGGCCTGCGCCGCCCGCTCCTCCGCCGCCAGCCCCTGAAACTGCTGGAGGAGGTCCGGCGGGATCTGCGGCTCGGGCTCCTTGGCGGTGCGGGTGAGCGAATCCAGGATCTCGTCCCGATCGTAGGGAAGGAGGCGGACGGGGAGGTCGGCCACCGGTCCGTCCACTCCCGCCTCGGTTAGTGAAGCGGTGACGACCACCTTGGAGCCGCTCTCACAGGCGGTGAGGGAACCGAAGAGCACGGCGAGCGGGACGAAACGGAATTTCATCGGCGGCTCCGGGCTGTGGACAGGACAGACAACGTGACGCAACGTACATGGGAGTACCAGGGGAATCAAGCGAGGCCGGCGGGAGCCGCCCGCGCCGGAGTGGCGCGGATCTGTGCGGCGCTGCTGGCGCTCGCGGTGCTCCTCGCCGCGCCTCAAGCCACGGCGCAGATCCGCCTGCCGTGACCCGTCGGCTACGTCAACGACTTCGCCGAGGTGATCGACCCCGCGCAGGAGCAGGAGATCACCCGGGTGATCGACGAGGTCCGCACCAAGTCGGGCGGGGAGATCGTGGTGGTCACCCTCCGCTCGCTGGAGGGTCGGCCGGCCAGTGAGGTGGCCCTCCAGATCGGCCGGGAGTGGGGGATCGGCAGGGCGGGCCGCCCCGGCGATCCGGCGCGCAACACCGGGTTGGTGGTGCTGGTGGCGCCCAACGACCGCCAGGTGAGGCTGGAGACCGGTTACGGGACGAACGCCTTCATCACCGCGGCGGAGACCGGGCGCATCCAGGACCAGTACATGCTCCCGCACTTCCGGCAGGGCGACTTCGGGACGGGGATCCTGCTGGGAGTCACCGCGCTTGCGCAGGAGTATGCGGAGCGCTTCGGCTTCCAGCTCACCGGCCAGGCGGCACCCGCCCCGCAGGCGCCCCGGACCCGGCCGGCCGGCGCCCCCCGGGGCCGCGGGTTCAGCCTGGGCGACCTGATCTTCTGGATCATCGTCATCTGGTTCATCACCTCATTCTTCCGGGGTGGCGGAGGCGGCGGACGGCGGGGGCGGCGCCGCGGGTGGGGCGGACCGGTGATCCTCCCGTTCCCGATCGGTGGCGGCGGATGGG
>DATAAL010000377.1:0-4859 GCA_036260145.1 Longimicrobiaceae bacterium
CCCGAACCGCAGCTCGTCGAGCGCGGAGAGGAGCCGCGCCAGCCCCTGCGGCCGGAGGTAGGTGACCACGCACACGGCGACCTTCATGAGGAACCTCCTGCGGCAACGCCGGCCCCTTCCCGGCTCAGCTCGTGGAGCCGGGCGATCCTCCGCCGCTGCGAGGTCATCACCCCCAGGCGGGCCAGTCCCTGCACCAGCCGCTCCTTGCGCTCGAGCCCCAGGATCCGCTCCAGTGCCCGACCCACCGCCCGGGGTGAGACCATCCGCCGTCCCGCGAGCGCCTCCCCTCTGCGGAGGCACTCCCTCGCCAGCGGGACGTGCCCGTTCTGGAAGCCCAGGAAGGCGGCGCGCTGGTAGCCCAGCCCCAGTGAGGGAGCGAACTCCGCCAGGCGCCCCTGCTCCTCCAGCCGCGCCGACAGCCGGTCCAGCACGCGGACCTGGGAGCGCAGCTTCTCCTCCCGGAGGAAGCTCTGGCTCATCGAGACCCGGGCGGCATCGTGCCACCGGTAGAACACCCCGCCCTCAGCGCGCGCGATCCGGGTCCCGCCCGCCAGGGCACGCATTGCCAGGTCCCCGTCGTCGTTGAGTGTCAGCGACTCGTCCCACCCGCCCGTGCGCTCGAACGCTTCGCGCCGCCAGAGCAGGGCGCAGGGCGGAGCCCAGACGGTCCCCTCGATCCATCCGCGCAGCGCAGCGTCCGGGTCGGCGTCCGGGAGCGGCGCATCCGCGGGAGCCGGCTCCCATGCTCTGCCGGCCGCGCGCCGCAGGCGCTGCCAGCGGCTCACGGCGATCCCCGCCGACGGGTCGCGGAGAGCCTCCAGCATATGGTGCAGCGTCCCGGGGCCGATCAGGTCGTCCGCGTCCAGGAACATCAGGAAGTCGCCGCGCGCCAACGCCGCTCCCACGTTGCGAGCGTGGCTCCCCCCGCGGTTCCGGTCGAGCCGCACGGCGCGGACCCGGTCCGGGTACCGCGACCGGTACTCATGGATGACGGCCCAGCTCCCGTCGGTGGAGGCGTCGTCCACCAGCAGGTGCTCCACGGTCGGGTGCGTCTGCGCCAGCACCGACTCGATCGTCTCCCCCACGAACGCCTCCGCGTCGTGGCACGGCGTCACCACTGAGACGAGGGGTGGATCGGAGCAGACGGGGCTCATCGTCGGATGGGATAGGTGGTCCGGGATCACGGGGCCGGCTCGGCCGCGCGCACCGCGCTCTCCAGCCGGAGCGCTTTGCGCCGCCTCGGGGTGGCGATCCGCAGCCCCGCCAGGGTGCCCGCCACCCGCTCCTTCCACTCCAGCCCCAGCAGGCGCTCCAGGAACCGCCCCACCGGATGGGTGGAGATCACCCGCGGCCCGGTGAGCGCCCGGCCCCTGCGGAGGCACTCCCGGGCCGGTTCCGCGAACCCCCGCTGAAAGCCGTGGAGCGCGGCCTTGTGATAGGAGCGGGAGAGCAGGTCCGCGTACTCTGCGGACCTGCCGTGGCGCTCCAGCTCGGCGGCCAGCTTGTCCAGCACCCGCATCGAGGCGCGGAAGCGCGCCTCGGAGACCCCGCTGCTCACCGACGCGCGCTCCCCCTCGAACGACCGGTAGAGGCCGACGCCGCTCCCGGCCCGCACCAGCCGGGCACCCCGCAGGTAGGCGTGCAGGAGGAGGTCCGTGTCCTCGTCGCGCACCATCTGCTCATCGTACCCCTCCGTCAGAGCGTACGCATCGCGGCGCCAGAGGGTGGAGCAGGTGGGCGGCCAGGCGGTGTGCAGGAGAAAGCTCCGCACCAGGTCCGCGCCGGGCTCCGGGACGGGAACCTCCGGCGGCACCTCCGCCCATCCACCGTCCGGCTGCCGCCTCAATCCCCTGCATTCGCAGAACCCGATCCCGAACGGCTGGTCGCGCACCGCATCCACCAGCGCGGCGAGGGTGTCGGGGGTGATGAGGTCGTCCGCGTCCAGGAACATCAGGAAGTCGCCGCGGGCCAGCTCCACGCCCCGGTTGCGCGCATGGCTCGGACCGCGGTTCCGCTCCACCCTCACGGCGCGGATCCGGGTCGGGTGGCGCGCGGCGTGCCGCTCGATGACGGACCAGCTCGCGTCCGTGGAGGCGTCATCCACCAGCACGTGCTCGACGGCCGGGTACGTCTGCGCGAGCACCGACCCGATCGCCTCCCCCACGAACGCCTCCGCATCGTAGCACGGCGTCACCACCGTCACCAGCGGAGTGGAAGCCTCCTGCATCATCGCGAGTCCACTCTCCAAGGCTGCATCGCCCCTGGCCGTCACGTCGCCGCCGCCGGCTCGACCGCGCCACGGTGCCCGCGCGCCAGGAGCATCATCTCCTCAAGGTAGGCGCCGCTCAGCAGCCCCGGGAGATTGGTGCGCCCCCGCCCCACCGCCGGGGGCGAGTCGACGAGCATGCGGTTCACCATGAAGTCCTCGTCCGGCCGGAAGGCACCGGTGCCGAAGAGGCGTCCGATCTGCGGATGCCTGCCGAGCAGGTCGCGCAGGAACCCCCGGTCCACCCCCACGGCGTCGTACGGGAAGGCGAAGGGAACGCGCTCCGCACCGGTGATCTCCGCCACCACGCGGCAGGACTCCACGATCTCCGACTCGATCCGCTGCGTCCCCGTGGTGGAGCCCAGGCGCGGATGGGTCCGGGTGTGCCCGCCGACGGTGAACCCCTCGGACGCGAGCTGGCGCACCTCCTCCACCGTCAGGTACGGACGCTCGCGGTGCAGGAACCCCGCCACGTCCACGCCCAGGCGGGCGCACACCCGGTCCAGCACCTCCTCCGCCCCCGAATCGGGAGCGCGGATCGCCGATCGGATCCATGCACCGAACGCGCTCGCGTCCGGGAGGGGGGTTCCGGCATCCCTCTCCACCTCCCGCAGCACCGCCGCGAGCTCCCCCGTACCCAGGCCGGCCATGGTCTCGATGCAGAGCGACACGCGGTTGAAGGCGATCATCCACCGATTGTCCAGCGCGTCCGTGGTGACGAAGAAGGTGCAGGGGACGCCGTGCTTGAGGAGGATCGGCCGCACCACGGAGAAGCACTCCGCGTAGCCGTCGTCGAAGCTCAGGTGCACGGCGCCGGGACCCAGCCCCCGACCGGACTCCCCCGCCTCCACGATCTCGGGATAGGAGACCACCCGGAAGCGGCGCTTCAGGTACAGGAGGTCCGCCTCGAACTGCTCCACCGACTTGTACGGGTACAGGTGCCGCACGTGCGGGAGCCGCCGGTCCGAGACCACGTGGTAGCACAGGCCGATCACCTCCCGAGGAACGATCCGCCCGTACACCGTCATCGGGAGGAGGCGCATCAGGTAGGTGCCGGCCCGTCGGCTCAGGAACGCGGCTCGCATCGGAGGATGGTCATCGGACGCCGGTGGTGTCGGGTCGTCTCAGGTCGGAGGCGCCGCTTCTGCCGTCGACCCCGGAGCCACGGGCTCCAGCCCGGTGAGCACCCGGCGGACACGGTGGGTGTGTCGGCGGTCCCGGGTCGCCACGCCGTAGCGGGCCAGCACCTGCACCAGCCGCTCCTTGCGCTCCAGCCCCAGGAGACGCTCCAGCGCGCGGCCCACGGGCTTGGGGGAGAGCACCCGGCGCCCGGCCAGCGCCTCGCCGCGCCGCAGGCACTCGCGCGCCAGCTCCCGGTGTCCCTGCTGGAACCCCCGGAGCGCGAGCTGATGATACACGTTTCCCACCCGCGCTCCCAGCTCCCCCATCCGTCCGCGCCGCTCCAGCTCCGCCGCGAGCTTCTCCAGGAGGCGGACGGAGGAGCGCAGCTTGTCCTCGGCGACCCCCCGGGTCACCGAGAGCGCCAGCTCCTCGTGCAGACGGTAGAGGCCCAGACCTCCCCGCGCGATCACCAGCCGCGCACCCCGGGCGTAGGCCCGCAGCATCAGGTCGTCGTCCTGCTCCCGCGTGAGCTCCTCGTCCCACCCGCCGGTGCGCTCGTACACCTCGCGCCGCCAGAGGACCGAGCAGGTGGGCGCCCACGCGGAGCCGTCCAGCCAGACGCGGAACAGGTCGGCGCCCGGTTCGGGGAGCGGAAGGGACGACGGGGTCTCGCGCCACTCACCGTCCACCCGCTGCAGGTGACGCCAGTCGCAGGCGGCAATCCCGTCCAGGTGTCCGCGGAGCGCCTCCACCAGCGCGGCGATCGTGTCCGGGGCGATGCGGTCATCCGCGTCCAGGAACATCAGCAGCTCCCCGCGCGCGACCTCCACACCACGGTTGCGGGCGTGGCACCCGCCCCGGTTGCGGTCCAGGCGGACCGCCCTGACCCGGTCCGGATGGCACTCCGCCAGGGCGCGGACCACCTGCCCACTCCCGTCCGTGGAGGCGTCGTCCACCACCACCAGCTCCACCGGGGCGTAGCTCTGCGCCAGCACCGACTCCATCGCCTCCGCCACGAAGGGAGCCGCATTGTAGCACGGCATCACCACCGACACGAGGGGACGTTCGGTGCTCACGGGACCGCCACGGTGGGAGCGAGCCTCAGGATCCTGCTCGCCGCGCCCTGCAGGGGCCGGGGGAGACGGGCCAGCGTGCCGCCGAGCCGGGAGAACAGGTCGACAGGGCGTACCCTGTCAGGGAGAAGGAAGATACCGACTGGGAGTGCGGCGGCGCACGTGGCGAGCACCACCGGGAAGATCCACCCGCTCCCGTACCCCAGACTCTCCATCGACATGCGGACGGAGAGAGCCGCGATCGCCACCACCACCCCCACCGCGACGCCCGCGACCTGGGCCGCGAGGAACTCGCGCCACGTCCGCCCCACAATGCGCAGCGCCAGCGCGGCCATGGCGATGTACATGTACACGATGGCGGCGGTGATCCCGAGGGCCACGCCCCCCCCCCCCCCGGG
>DATAAL010000378.1:0-6029 GCA_036260145.1 Longimicrobiaceae bacterium
GTACGACCGCACCGCCGGCCAGCGCGCGACGCGTGACCACCTCGAGCGGCTGATCCGGCTGAACACGCAGAACCCGCCGGGGAACGAGAGGCTGACCGCGGCCTACTTCGACTCGGTGTTCAGGAACGTCCCCGGGATCGAGACCCGGATCGTCGATGCGGGCGAAGGCCGCGCCAACTTCGTCGCCCGGCTACGCGCGGCGCGCCCGACCAAGCGGCCGGTGCTGGTGATGGGGCACATGGACGTGGTGGGGGCGGACACCAGCAAGTGGGAGACGCCGCCCTTCGAGCCCACGGTGAAGGACGGGTACCTGTACGGGCGCGGCGCCATCGACGACAAGGGGATGCTGGCCGCCACGGTCACGGCGATGCTCCAGCTCGCCCCGCAGCGCGACCGGCTGTCGCGCGACATCATCCTCCTGGCCACTGCCGCGGAGGAGGGCGGGCCCAATGTCGGGGTGGACCTGATGGTGGAGAGGCACCGCGACCTCCTGGGGAACGCGGAGTTCGCGCTTAACGAGGGAGGGCGGATCCGCGTCGCGGACGGCGCCATCCGCACCGTGAACATCCAGACCACCGAGAAGGTGGCGTACAGCGTGATCGCCACGGCCCGGGGACCGAGCGGGCACGGCTCCGTCCCCCTCCCCGACAACGCCCTGACGGCGCTGGCGCGGGCGGTGGCGCGCGTCCACGCGTGGAGGGCGCCGGTGGGGCTCAACGAGACCACGCGGCTCTACTTCGCGCGGCTGGCGGGGATCGAGCGGGACCCGGAGGTGAGGGCGGCGATGCAGCGGATCTCCACCGCCAGCGACCGGGCGGAGATCGACCGCGCCGCGGAGGTGCTGTCGCGGGATCCGCTGCACAATGCGGTGCTCCGTACGGGTACCTCGCTGACTCTCGTGAACGGCGGGTTCCGGAGCAACGTGATCCCCTCGGAGGGGAAGGCTACCTTCAACGTCCGTGTCCTCCCCGGGGAGGACGTCCGGGAGATCGTGCGGATGATGAACGAGGTCGGGGCGGAGCGGCAGGTGACCTTCGAGCTGGAGGGGAGCCCGCGGGAGTCGCCTCCCGCCTCCCCGGTGAGCACCGAGCTGTACCGGGCCATGGAGTCGACCGCCACCGCGATGGCGCCTTCCACCACCGTGCTCCCCTTCATGTCCACGGGAGCCACGGACGGTGCCGCGCTCCGCGCCGTCGGGATCCCCACCTACGGGATCCTCCCCATGCCCCTCCCGATGGAGGACGAGCTGAGGATGCACGGGGACAACGAGCGGGTTCCGGTCCCCGCGCTCGGCTGGGCCGCGGAGTACCTGTACCGCGTACTGCAGCAGGTGGCGCGGTAGCGGGGCCGCCGGGGGGGGCGGATTGTCCCTCCGGCCTAGCGGCGTTAGCTTTCCCGCGCGCCGACGGCCGCAAGGCTCGTCGGCGCGCGGCGGTTCCAACCTTCCTATCCCGGTACCGCTCTCCCTTTCCAGCCGCTCCCGCGTGCACCGCCACGCATCCGGGGACACTCTCCACGGCCTTTCCGGAGGTCCATCCATGCGCACAACCTCGGTGCGGCCACCCGCCGCCCGGCTTCGTCCTTCCCGCCTCCTGCTCCTGGCGGCGCTCGCCGGCGCCGGAGGGTGTGACCTGCTCTCGCCGGAGCCCAAGGTGTCCGCGCTGCGGGCCGCCGAGGGCGATGCGCAGTCGGACACCGTTCTCGCCACCCTCCGTACCCCGGTGGTGGTGGAGGCCGTCGAGACCGGCGGCGACGGGGTGAAGGGGAAGGAGATCCGCTTCCGCGCCGGCAACGGGGGGACCGTGACCCCCGACCGGGCGAAGACCGACGGCGACGGCCGGGTGCGGGTGACCTGGAAGCTCGGCTCCGGCGCGGGGTCGCAGACGCTCACCGCCATGCTCGGCAGCGATACCACCATCACGGTCACCTTCACGGCGACGGCGCAGGCGGGCTCGCTGGCCGCGCTGGAGGTGGCCGAGGGGAACGGACAGACCGGCACCGCCGGACGCGACCTCCCCCAACCGGTGGTGTTCCGGGCCCGTGACGCGCACGGCAACGGGAAGCCCGGCGTCGCGCTCAGCCTGGCCGTGGCGCGGGGCGGCGGCTCGCTCGGGCCTTCCACCGGGGCCACGGGGTCGGACGGGCGCCTGGGCATCACCTGGAAGCTGGGGAGCCAGTCGCTCGACCAGTGGGTCACCGCCACGGCGGACCGGTTCTCCGCCGAGGCCCTGGCGAACGTGGACAGCACCCGGGCCATCGTCTTCGTCAACCTCCCCGGATCCGCCGCCGTGGGTGACACGGTGGACGCCGTGGTGCGGGTGAACCTCAACGGTCTCACGGGGGAGAGGCGCGGCATGCTGGCCGCCACCTTCACCTACCCCGCGGGAACCCTCACCCCGGCGATCATCCGGCTCCGCGACGCCCGGGAGGTGTGGACCAGCGCCTCCGCCACCGCGCCCGCGGGCTCCTCGGCCATCACCCTGGCGGTCACGCGCCCCCGCAACGACCTGCTCGCCGAGACGGCCTTCACGCTCCGCTTCGTGGTGCGGGCGAGTCCACCGTCGGGGAGCGACCTCCCCCTGGCGCTCGCGGTGAGGCCGGGCGGGCTGGTCTCGGTCGAGGCCTTCAACGACCTGAGCGGCTCGGTGAGCGTGGTCGGCGACGTCATCCGCATCCGCTGAGGCGAGGCAACGATGAAGAAGACACTCATCCTGATCGCCTTCGCCCTCCTTTCCCTGGCGCAGCACGCCGCCGCGCAGGACGTGGTGGAGCGGGGCCGCCGGAATCGGACTCCCCTCCCGCGCTGGATGCAGCGGGAGCTGGCCCGGGACCCCGGGGCGTTCGAGTTCCAGCGGGCGTGGAAGTCGGAGCTGGAGGAGGTGAGGGAGGCCCGGGCGCGCCTCCGCGCCCGCGGCGTCGACCCGCAGCGCCTGGCCCCCCGGCAGGCCGCCGCGCAGGGGGCGGCGGTGCAGGGGACCTACCGCGTCCCGGTCTTCCCCCTGCTGTACTCCAACACGCCCTCGCAGCCGTACGACGCGTCGGTGCTGCAGAACAAGCTGTACAGCTCCCCGGCTCCGGCGCTCACGCTGACCCGGCTGTACACCGAGATGTCGCGCGGGCTGGTGAACCTCACCGGGACGGTGCACCCCTGGACGCGCGCGGTCCAGGCCGACTCCGTGTACGAGGGGGAGGACAACGGGAGCCCGCCGGCGCTGGGACTCCTCCTCAAGGAAGTCCTGGACCGGATAGACCCCACCGTGGACTTCCGGCAGTACGATTCCAACGGCGACGGGTACGTGGACTTCGTGGCGTTCGTCCACCCGGAGAGGGGCGGAGAGTGCGGCCCCGCCTCCACCAACCGCAACATCTGGTCGCACCGCTGGACGTATGCAGGCGCGGGCGGAGGGCAGTACGGGAGCTTCTACCAGACCAACGACGGGGTGCGGATCTCGGATTACGTGATCCAGCCCGCGTACAACTGCGATGGGACCAGCACGGTGGAGATCGGGGTGTTCGCCCACGAGTACGGGCACGCCTTCGGGCTCCCGGACCTGTACTCCACCTCCAACGCCAACGACGGGATCGGGGTGTGGGGGCTGATGGGCGCGGGGAACTACAACCGCACCCACTCCCCTGCGCATATGGAGGCGTGGTCCAAGGTGGAGCTGGGGTGGATGCCGGTGGTCACCCTGAGTCGGACCGCCAGCGGGGTGCGCATCGACCCGGCGGAGACCGTGGGGTCCGCGGTCCGCATCGACATCCCCCCGGCCGCGGGGAGCACCGCCCCCTCCGGCGAGTACTTCCTCCTGGAGAACCGGCAGCGGATCGGCTACGACCAGTTCCTGCACTCCAGCGGGCTGCTGATCTGGCACGTGGACAGCCTGCAGATCGCCGCCACCCGGCGCACCAACACCGTACAGAACAACACCTCCCGCAAGGGGCTGGACCTGGAGGAGGCGGACGGGCGGGCGGACCTGGACCGCGTCGGGGCGCGGGGCGACTCGGGCGACCCGTACCCCGGCACCAGCGGGAACCGCTCCTTCGGCCTGGCCACCAACCCCAACAGCAACTCCAACCGGGGGTACACCTCCGGCGTCTCCATCGGCAACATCACCGAGACGGTGGGCGGGCCGGTCACCTTCGACCTGACCATCGGCCCCGGCGGGGTGGTCGTCCTGTACTGGGGCGACGTCACCGGCGACGGGACGATCGGCCAGGCCGACGTGGACGCGGTGCTGCGGGAGTCGATCGGGCGGGCGAGCGGCGTCAGCGGCCTGAGCCGGGGCGACGTGGACGCCGACGGCGACGTGGACGGGCGGGACGCGCTGATCATCCAGAGCTACACGGACGGCGTGGACGTCTCCCGCTTCCGGGTCGGGAAGCCGGTGTCCACCCCGGTCTCCCAGCCGCTGACGCGGAGCGCGCCGGACCGGGTTCAGCCCGCTCGCGGGCTGGAGCAGGAGATCCGGCCGTGAGGCGCCTCCCGGCCGCGATGCTGGCGGCGGCCGTCGCCCTGGCGGGGGCCTGCCGGGTCCCCTGGGACACGGGGGCGCCGCCCTCCCCCGGCGCCTCCGCGGGCGACACCGCGACCGCCGCGACTCCCGCGGACGGAGTGGTGGCGGCGGACACGGCACGGTGGCAGATCGCCTACGTGGAGTTCGCCGGCGAGCTGCGCTCCTCCGACGTGGGGTGGCTGCGCTCGGAGGGCTTCCAGGTGGTGAGCACCCACCCGCAGAGCCGCTCGGCGATGGTGCGAGTGCCCCCGCGGTACGCCCGGGACCCGATGCGGGCCAACCCGCGCATCGTCCGCTTCGAGGTGCGGATGCGGTAGGCAGGCATCGGGGTAGGGATGAAGGGGGTGGGGTCCGGGAGAAATCTCTCCCGGACCCCGCGTCGTCTTCGGCCGCTCGACGGCGGTCTCCTCGTCCACGTCCTCCAGGCAGTTGAGGTACAGGCGGGTGTTGAGCTTCAGGACGCCGTGGAGAGGGACCAGGAGAGGGATCATCGGGCCTCCGCGGGGAGCGCGGGCGAGGTCAGTGCCGCGGCCAGCTCCGAGCGGCCACTGGTCGCGAGCTGCGCCGCCGCCCGCCCGCAGACGGCGCTCATCACGTTGCCAGTCCCGCTGTATGCGCCGACGGCCCAGGCGCCGGGGCGCACCTCCTCCAGCACCGGGAGCCCGTCCGTCGTGAACCCCACCCGCGCCGCCCAGCGGTGGGTGACCGGGGCACGCACCCCGATCCCCTCGCGGAGGAAGCACTCCAGCATCTCCTGGACGCGCGGCGAAGGGCGGGCGTCGAGCGTCCACTCCTCCTCCCCCGCCTGGTCGCGGAACCCGCCCAGGGCGACGCGCCCGTCCGGGAGCTGCTGCCAGTACTCGAACCCCCAGCGCGCGTACACCGGGCGTGGGATCCGCACCTCGTCCGTGGGCGCGGTGGCCAGCATCTGGAGGCGCGCGCTGCGCACCCGGCCCGACAGCTCGGGGAGAACTCTCTCCAGCCCCCCATCCACCGCCACGACCACGGCACCGCAGCGGACGCGCCCCCGGTCCGTCTCCACCCCGGTGCCGGAAATGGACACGGCAGGGGAGCGCTCGAAGAGGCGCGCCCCGGCCTCCACGGCGCGGCGGGCGAGGACGCGGCAGCGGAGGAGCGGGTCGAACGAGCCGTCGGCCGGGAAGAGGAGCCCGCGCCCCTCGGGCCCCTCGTACGGCTCCACCGGGAGTCCGTCGGCGCGCATCGCCTCCAGCTGCAGCCGGCAGTCTTCCTCCTCCTCCGGGGAGGAGGCCACCCGCAGCGTCCCCACGCGCTGCACCGCTTCCGGCGTCTCCGCGGCCATCCGGTCGATCTGGTCCAGCGTCAGACGGTAGATGCGGCGGGCGCGCTCCCGGCCGTGGACCCGCACGGCGTCATGGTAGAAATGGTGCGTCCCGGCCAGGAGGAAGCCCCCGTTGCGGCCCGCGGCCCCGCACGCGACGGAGCCCGCGTCGATCCCCACCACGCGCTTTCCGAGCGTCAGCAGCTCCGCGCCGC
>DATAAL010000379.1:0-2473 GCA_036260145.1 Longimicrobiaceae bacterium
GCGCGCCGGACCGGCACGGAGCCGGCCGTTCCCCCTCTCCTGCCGGTGCCGCGGCAAGGGGCTCTCCCTCTGTCGTTCGCACAGCAGCGGCTCTGGTTCATCGACCAGCTCGAGCCGGGGCGCTCCACCTACAACATGCCCTTCCCCCTGCGGATCCGGGGGGGGCTGGAGGTGGGGGCGCTGGAGCGCGCGCTCACCGAGATCGTGCGACGGCACGAGACGCTGCGCACCTGCTTCGTGGTGGTGGACGGCGAGCCCCTGCAGGTCGTCCGCGAGGCGGCTCCCGTGGTCCTCCCCCTGGTGGAGCTGGGCGGCCTCCCGGAGGGGGCGCGCGACGCCGAGCTGGCGCGGCTCTCCCGGGACGAGGCGCGGCGCCCCTTCGATCTGGCCACCGGTCCGCTGCTCCGGGTGGTCGTGGTGCGCCTGGGGGAGAGGGAGGCGGGGGTGCTCTTCACCCTGCACCACATCGTCTGCGACGGGTGGAGCATGGGGATCCTGGTCCGGGAGGTCTCCACGCTCTACGCCGCCTTCTCCCGCGGGGAGGAGGTCCGGCTCCCGGAGCTGCCGATCCAGTACGCGGACTACGCGGTGTGGCAGCGGGGGTGGCTCTCGGGCGGGACCCTGGAGGCGGAGATCGGCTGGTGGCGGGAGAGGCTGGTGGGCGCACCCACGCTGCTGGAGCTCCCCACCGACCGGCCCCGACCCGCGGTGGCGAGCGGCGCGGCCGCGACCCGGGCGGTCCGGGTGGGAGCGGACACCGCCGCGAGGCTGCGGGCGCTGTCGCGGCGGGAGGGGGCCACACCGTTCATGACGCTGCTCTCCCTCTGGCAGCTCCTCCTCGGCCGCTACTCCGGCCGGGAGGACCTGCTGGTGGGGACCCCCATCGCCGGTCGCAACCGGATGGAGACGGAGGGGCTGATCGGCTTCTTCGTCAACACGCTGGTGCTGCGCGCCGACCTCTCGGGGGATCCCACCGTCCGGGAGCTGCTGCACCGGGTGCGGGAGCGCACGCTGGGGGCGTACCAGCACCAGGAGCTCCCCTTCGAGAAGCTGGTGGAGGAGCTGGGGGTAGAGCGCTCCCTCGCGCACACGCCGCTCTTCCAGGTGATGTTCTCCCTGCAGAACAACGAGGGGGGCGAGCTGGAGCTGGGCGGAGCGGGGCTGGAGGGACTCGGGGTGGAGAGCGCGTCCGCCAAGTTCGACCTGACGCTGACGCTGACCGAGGAGGAGGAGATCCGGGGCGGGCTCACCTACCGGACCGGGCTGTGGGAGGACGCCACCATCGGGCGGATGCTGGAGCACTACGCCCGCCTGCTGGAGGAGGCATCCGCGCACCCGGAGCGGAGGCTCTCGGAGTTCTCCCTTCTCGGCGCGGCCGAGCGCGCGCAGGTACTGGAGGGGTGGAACGCCACCGCGGCAGAGCTCCCGCGCGAGCGCCGCGTACATGAGCTCTTCAGCGAGCAGGCGGCGCGGACGCCGGACGTGGCTGCCGTGGTGTTCGGGACCCGGCACCTGACCTACGCCGAGCTGGACCGCCGCTCCAGCCAGCTCGCTCACGCCCTGCGCCGCCGCGGGGTGGGTCCCGAGACCCGGGTGGCGCTCCTCCTGGAGCGCTCCCCCGAGCTGGTCGTGGCCGTGCTGGGGATCCTCAAGGCCGGCGGCGCCTACCTCCCGCTGGACCCCACGCACCCGCGGGAGCGGCTGGCCCGCATCCTGGAGGATGCCACCGCGCCCCTCCTGCTGACCCGCTCGCACCTGCGGGAGCGCCTCCCCGCCACGGCGGCCGGGGTGCTCTGCCTGGACCGGGACGCGGAGGAGATCGGGCGTGAGCCGGCCGGGCCTCCTCCCGTAGAGGTCGCCCCGCAGAACCTGGCGTACGTGATCTACACCTCCGGCTCCACCGGCACCCCCAAGGGCGTCCTGGTCGAGCACCGCGCCCTCTTCAACTACCTCCTCTGGTTCGACCGCACCGTCCTCGGCGAGCACGGCTTCGCCCTCCCCCTGGTCAGCCGTCTCTCCTTCGACGCCCACGTCCGCCAGCTCTTCCCCCCCCTGCTCCGCGGCGAGCCCGTCTGGGTCCTCCCCGAGGAGACCGTCGCCGACCCCGCCGCGCTCCTGGAAGCCCTGGCGAGCCAGGAGCGGGTTTCCTTCGGGGGCGTGCCCTCGCTGTGGAGCGCCCTGCTGGAGCGGGTGCGCACCGGAGAGGGGCCGAAGCCCCGCGGGCTGGTGGCGGTCCTCCTGGGAGGGGAGACGCTGAGTCCGGAGCTGGTGGAGCGCACCCGCGCGTTCTTCCCCGGCGTGGCCCTCTGGAACCACTACGGACCCACCGAGGCGACGGTGAACACCACGGTGGCGCGGGTGGAGGAGGAGGGGCGGGTCACGCTGGGGCGGCCGATCGCCAACGTGCGGGTGTACGTGCTGGACGGGGCCGGCCGGCCCGCGCCGCTCGGCGTCCCCGGCGAGCTGTACGCGG
>DATAAL010000380.1:0-4492 GCA_036260145.1 Longimicrobiaceae bacterium
TCGGAGACGTGGTCGGCCGGGCGGTAGGCGCCCAGCGTGTCCACCGCGTCGGGGCCCAGGAGCGGCGTGCTGACCGGCACCCCCTGCGCCAGCGCCGTGGCGAAGACGATCGGCTTGAACGCCGACCCGGCCTGCCGCTTCGCCTGCGTCACCCGGTCGAACTGGCTCAGCGCGTAGTCGCGCCCCCCTATCAGGGCGAGCACGTCCCCGGTCCGTGCATTCATGGCCACGAAGAGCCCCTGCAGGCAGTCCCTGCCGTCGCCCCGGGCGGCCCCGGCGCACGGGCGCTGCCGGAAGCGCCCGAACCTCCCCGCCTCCACGGCGCGGATCTGGGCGAGCAGCTCCCGCTCGGCCGTGGCCTGCATCCGTGGATCGAGGGTGGTGTACACCCGCAGCCCCATCCGGTCCGCCTCCGGACCGAAGCGGTCGCGGAGCGCCTGCCGGATCCCCGCGACGAAGTACGGGGCCGTCCCACGGGCCTCCAGCGGCGGGGCCAGCTCCAGCGGCGCCGAGCGCTCGCCCTCCGCCTCGGCGTGGGGGATCACCCCCTCCTCGGCCATCAGCCGGAGCACCAGGTTGCGGCGCCGGACCGCGGCGACCGGGTTCCGGCGCGGGTTGTAGTACGACGGAGCCCTGGGGAGCGCGGCGAGGAGCGCCGCCTCCGCGGGGCCGAGCTCCGCCACCGGCTTTCCGAAGTACCCCCGCGCCGCGGCTTCCACCCCGTACAGCCCCTCCCCCAGGTAGATCTGGTTCAGGTACAGCTCCAGGATCTCGTCCTTGGTGAAGGAGCGCTCGATGTCCCGCGCCAGCACCACCTCCCACAGCTTGCGCCGCAGCGTCTTCTCCCGGGACAGGTGGTCCGGGAAGACGTTGCGGGCGAGCTGCATGGTGATGGTGCTGAACCCCTGGTCGTAGTCGAAGGCACGGAGGTTCCGCGCCAGCGCGCCGAGCACGCGGCGGTAGTCCACCCCGCGGTGCCGGCGGAAGCGCTTGTCCTCCACCGCCACGAAGGCTCCGGCGACATGCGGGGGGATCTGCTCCAGCGGGACCAGGATGCGGCGCTCGGGGGCCAGGTGGGCCACCAGCCTCCCGTTGCGGTCGTAGACGCGGCTAGCCTGCGGGGGGGTGTACTCCCGGAGCGCCGCCACGGAGGGGCACCCGGCCCCCGAGCAGCGGGGCCAGAGCCAGAGCAGAGCTCCCCCCGCTCCGACGGCGCCCACGAGCAGGGCCAGGACGAGGATCTGGAGGATTCGCCGCGCGACGGAGGGCCGCGAGGTGCGGCCGCGGCGACGGGATCTGCGCTTGCGAGGCATCCGCGGAAGTGCTGGAGAGAGCGAGGCCCCGCGCGAGGGCTACCGGCAAGAGGTGTGGTACCGGTGAGGTAGGGGGATGTTCCGGCCCCGTGAGCCGGGAGGACGGCCCCGCTGGTCAGCTCCGCAGGATCCGTCCCCCGTCCACCACCAGGATCTCCCCGGTCACGAAGTCGGCCCGGAGGAGGTAGAGGACGGCCTGCACCACGTCGTCGGGGGAGCCGTTGCGGCGCAGGGGAGTGCGCTCGGCCAGCCTGCGGACCTCCTCCTCCGGGAAGTCCTCCGGAGGGAGCACCGTCCCCGGGGCGATTCCGTTGACGCGGATCTCCGGGGCCAGCGCCCGCGCGGCAACCCGGGTAAGGTGGGCGAGGCCGGCCTTGGAGATCCCGTGCGCGGTATACCCCCGCCACGCCTGCAGCCCGGCGAGGTCCGTGAGGTTGACCACGGCCCCGCCCCGCGCCCGCATCCCTGGCGCGAGCCGCTGCGTCAGGAAGAAGGGGGCCTTCAGGTTCACGGCGAAGGTGTGGTCCCACACCTCCTCGTCCATCTCCTCCATCCCCTGCTCCGGGAAGACGGCGGCGTTGTTGACCAGGACGTCGATCCCGCCGAAGGCGCGCTCCGCCTCCTCCGCCAGCCGCCTCACCTCATGGAGGTCGGCGAGGTTCGCGCCGATCGCGACCGCCTCTCCGCCCCCGGAGCGGATCTCCTCCACCACCTCCCGCGCCGGTCCCCCCGACGAGCCGTAGCCCACCACTACGCGCATCCCCTCCCGCGCGAGCGCGAGCGAGATGGCGCGGCCCACACGGACCGCGCCCCCGGTGACCAGAGCGGCTCTCCCCCGAAGATCCATGTCCCCCTACTCGCCTTCCGGCTCGGCGTCGTCCTGCTTGAAGATCTTGAGGTTGGTGGAGTGGCCCGGGTTCACCCGCGCCTTGGGGTTCAGGAAGTGCACCGCGTTGTTGACCGCGACCGCCGCCTCCCCGTACCCCGTGGCGATCAGCTCCAGCTTCCCGGGGTAGTGCACCACGTCCCCCGCCGCGTACACACCGGGGATGTTGGTCTCCATCACCTGGGAGACCTTGATGGAGTTCTTCTCCAGCTCCAGCCCCCAGGTGCCGATCGGCCCGAGGTCGGGCTTGAAGCCGAGGAGGGCCACCACAGCGTCCACCTCCAGCGTCCGCTCCTCGTTCGTCTGGTTGTCGAAGAGGGTGGCGCGCCGCACGCACGCACCGTCCCCTTCCAGGGCCCGCACCTCGAACGGGGTGAGGATGCTCACCTTTCCCTGGGCTTCCAGGGCGCGCATCTCACGCACGCTCGCGCTGTGCGCGCGGAACTCGTTGCGCCGGTGGATCAGGGTGACCTCGCTCGCGATCCCCTGGAGCCCGAGCACCCAGTCCACCGCCGAGTCGCCCCCGCCCACCAGGAGCACGCGGCGCCCCCGGAACTCCTCCGGCTGATGGACGTGCGTATATACCCCCGACCGGGCCCGGGACAGTTCCTCCCACCCCGGGCACTCCAGCACCCGCGGGGTCAGGGCGCCCTTCCCCGCGGTGATCACCACCGTGCGGCTCAGGAACTCGCCCCTCGGGGTGCCGAGCCGGAGGAGCCCGTCTTCCCGCACCAGCGTCTGCACCTCGGTCTCCAGCACCACCTCCGGGCCGAACTGGGTCCCCTGCTCGATCATGTTCCTCGCCAGGTCCTTGGCAAGGATCCGGGGGAGACCGCCCACGTCGAAGATGTACTTCTCCGGGTAGAGCGCCATGAGCTGCCCGCCGAGCTGAGGGAGAGCGTCGACGATGCGGCAGGAGATGCCACGCAGCCCCGCATAGAAAGCGGCGAAGAGGCCAGTGGGCCCCCCGCCGACGATGGTCACGTCCTTGATGTTCGCGTCGCTCACACGGGCTCTCTCCGTATGGGATACCAGCGCCGGTCCGGATTCGCTCCCCCGGACCGGTCCGGCTTCCATATAGGCCGGCACAGGGTGGCGCGCAAGGCTGTGCCCGCTGCCCGCCGAGGTGTTGCACAGTGCAAGGGATCGTGCAGGATCGATACGCAAATCCCCGAAACATCTGGCGCACCCATCCGCGTAAATCCCGGTTTATCAATTACTTACATACATATCATCCCCCTGGCCCACCCGTTGCTTTATCTCCGGCCCAGCAGCACAACACGTGCTGGCAGTCGTTCAAACCACCCCACGCAGGGAGCAGCTACAATGCGGAACATCAGCAAGAAGGGCTTTACCCTCATCGAGCTCATGATCGTGGTCGTCATCATCGGCATCCTGGCCGCGATCGCCATCCCGAAGTTCACGAACGTGTCGAAGAGCGCCAAGGAGTCCGAGGCTGAGCCGATCCTGAAGCAGGTCTACACGCTCCAGGAGACCTACAAGCAGCGCAAGGACAAGTACGCTACGGCGCTCGACTCGCTGGTACCGTTCGGCTGGGATACCCTGACGAACTCCACCACCAAGTACTACGACATCGCGTACGTCTCGGGCTCCAACACCTCCTTCTGCGTGAAGGCCACCCAGAAGTCCGCCCTCAGCGGCACCGTGGTGAGCCCCCGGAGCATCAACCAGGAGCGGAAGATCTTCCAGTCCGCCGACTGCTCGGGCTCGACGATCAACTAAGCCGGGACAGTTCCGTGAGGGCGGGGAGCCGGGAAATCCCTTCGGCTCCCCGTTCTCTCTTCCGGCCGATCCGTAGTCCATCTCACACCGCCCCGAGTATGAGCATCCCACCGAGCGCCAGAAGATTCCGGGGCTTCACCCTGGTCGAGCTGATGATCGTCGTGGTCGTGGTCGGTGTCCTCGCCGTGATCGCGATCCCGAAGTTCTCGCAGGTCTCGCGGGCCTCCAGGGAGGCCGAGGCGCTGCCCATCCTGAAGCAGATCTACACGCTCGAGCAGCGCTACAAGCAGAGGAAGGACACCTACACCTTCGACATCAACGAGCTCGAGGGGGGCAATACCCTGGCGACGGCGGGCAGGTACTACGACTTCTCCATCGCCAACCACGCCTCCGGCTACTGCGCCAGCGCCGCTCCCTCCACCCCGGAGGGGGTGAACGCCGGGGTCTCGCCGCAGAGCATGGACGCGAACGGCACCTTCTATCTGACGGACGACTGTAGCTGACGCCTCCCGCCCCGTGCCCCGCGCATCGGACTGTTCGGTCCGATGCG
>DATAAL010000381.1:0-8798 GCA_036260145.1 Longimicrobiaceae bacterium
CATGCCGCCGCCGCCCAGCTCGCGCTCGATGGTGTACGCGGAGCCCAGCGAGGCCTGCAGCCGGTCGCGGAGCTGGTCAGGCACGGGATCCTGGCGGGAGCTGGGTAGACTCTGACTGCCGAACGGGGCGGCGCCGGCGAGCTCACTTCGGCGCCCTGCCTCACCCTTCTTCAGTACATGTAGAACGGTTCGTGCTACTGCCGGGCGTCGAGACCAATCTGTTCGTGGAGCCAATCATGCCGATCGAACAGGGCCTGCTGGTTGAGTCCGTGCCCCGCGTCATACCAGCGGATCGTCCTGGGCTCCGGCGCGGCTGCGTGCAACTCCTCCGCATCGGCCGCGGGTACCAGGTTGTCCAACCGTCCGTTCTGCAGCAACAACGCGGTGGGCGACGCGTGCGGAATGAATCGGATCGGCTCTATGGGTGTCATGGCCCGGAACCAGTTGACACGCGTTGCACAGGACAGATTGGCCATGAAGTTGAAATCTTCAGGACCGGTGAAGTGCGAGACGAGGCCGCCGTCTGCTACTTCGAGCACCGCGGCTTTGAGGCGCCGTTCGACGCCGACGAACAGCGCACCCATCGCGCCGCCGTAACTGATGCCAAGGTAGGCGATGCGCGCCGCGTCGACGTTAGGCCGTGCGCGCAACACATCGACGGCCCGCTGCAGATCCTTGATCAGCTGGATCTGCTCGCCCCGATCCTCAGGGGTGTACCGGACGGGCGGTCCACCGCGGCGAGCAAACGGGGCATCGATCCCGATCACGACTGCGCCGTGCTCCGCGAGCACCTGCCCTTGGCCCGCCATGACGCGCGCATTGCCGGGCATGCCGTGCATGAGCACGATGCCAGGGCGCAGACCCGAGCGTCCAACCGGGTCGAACAACAATCCGGTGACCGATCCGCCGCCCGGACTGCTGAAGGAGATGGCGCTGAGCTCCACGCCCTTGTCCGTGGATTCGACCGTCCTTTGCAGGTTCAGTGGCGCATTGACGTCGTATGCGAACAGGTTTCGGTCCGCTGCGGTGGCCACGCCTCCGAAATCGGGACGTGAGACCGCACAGGAATCGGCGACGGGGCTCGACCCTATCGGGGGGGTGCCCGGCCCGGTCGGTGGGGGGCTCGGCTCGGCCTGGGACCCTTTGCATGCGGAAATGAACAAAGCGAGCAGCGCTATCGCCGGTTTCATTAGCACTCTCCAGGGAAGTGCATTGATCCGATGGTTACGCCGCAGGGGATACCACGTTACGGGCACGTTCCTCGTGGTGCGGCCGGCTGAGTTCTGACAGTAAGACGGCCAGGCCGGCTGAGTTCTGACAGCGGGTGAAAAGCGTCGCGGTGTTCCTCGCGGAGCCGCGCACCGAGTTCGGGGTGGTGCGCGCGCGGCAGGAGCTGCGGGGCGGAAGGACGCTGGTGGGGGGCATCGCCGCGCTGATGCACCGCAACCTGCCCACCGACGGATCGTTCGACTTCCTCCCCTCCTCGGCCGCGAGCACCGGGGTGGACTTCGAGCACACCTGGAGCAACCGCGCCTGGGCGCTGTCGGGCTTCCTTGCCGGGACGCACGTGCGTGGCTCGGAGGAGGCGATGATCCGGCTGCAGCGGTCGATCAACCACTACTTCCAGCGGCCCGACTCCGCTTCGGCGAGCGCCTCGACGTGGGAGCAGGCCTCTCCTATCAGGAGATCACGCCCGGGTCGTTGTTTCAGAGCTACCGGGTCAGCGGCAGCACCTTCCACAACTTTCGCCACGAGGTACTTCAGGATCCGGTTTCCTGGAGCGCGTGGGGGGATGCGTACAAGCACGGAGTCTTCTCCGGGAACTTCGAGGGCACGTTCCGCAACTACTGGGGGATCGTCCTCAACTCCAACTACGATCCGGAGAACTACGACGACGAGATGACCCGTGGAGGACCGCTGATGCTCGATCCCGCGGCCGTGAGCGCCAGTCTTCGGGTCAACTCGGACCGCCGGGAGAAGCTGAGCTTCGAGCCCTCGTTCGGCATGGACGACGTCGGAGCGATGGGATGGGGGTGGCGGGGCGGGATGGCGGTTTCGTACCGGCCATCGTACCGCCGGACCTTCTCCGTGAGCACCCGGCTCAACGTCACCTTCTCCCGGGCCCTGACGCTCCAACTCTTCACGCAGCCGTTCCTCTCGGTGGGCAACTACACCGCGTACAAGCAGTTCACGCAGCCGAGGACGTTCGATTTCGAAACCTTCGAAGAGGGCGCCGCGGTGACCGGCCCTAGCGGGGTCTCCTGCGCCGGCGGGCGCACCTGCCGGAGCGGCAACGAGCGCCTGGTGGACTTCGACGGCGACGGGAGGACGGACTTCTCCTTCGGCGAGAGGGACTTCCGCGTCCGCTCGCTGCGCGGCAACGCGGTGCTACGCTGGGAGTACCGCCCCGGCTCCACCCTCTTCTTCGTGTGGCAGCAGCGCCGCTCGTATCAGGACCTGGAGGCGAGCACCTTCCGTCTGGGCGGAGAAGCGCGCGACCTGCTCACCGACCGGCCGGCCAACGTGTTCATCATCAAGGCGAACTACTGGCTGTCGCTGTAACGGCAATTACGAATTACAAAATTACGGATTACGAATCGGCTAGGGGGCCGGGGGAGGTGCGGCCTGTAAAGCAACGACGCAGGGGCCCCCGAGCGAACCCGGAGACCCCTGCCCAAACCTCCCCCACCCTACCCCGAACTACCCCCATACCGCCCCACCCACCCACTGCCTCACGGCAGGGGACTCCTTCTGGTGCCCAGAGCTGTTCCCGACTTTATTTGTCAGCTACAGTCACACCGATCGCGTGCAGATTGGAGCATCCATGGCGGCGCCGTCGACGTTGCCTCTCCGACCGGCCGGGGCAACCCGCCGCGAGGTACGCCAGTTCGGCACACCCCAGGGACGGTCGCCGCTCCTACAATGAACCCGTGCCCTCAGAATCCTGGGGGCGCGGGTTCGCACGTGGGGACCTGCGGACGATACGGACACGCTGGAGGGCTTACGTGCGCTTGCGAGGATAGGTCGGAGGAGTGTCCGTCTCGATGAACGGACCAAGCATCCCGCGCTCCTCCAGGAATGCGCGCTCGTCGGGGTCGCGCCGCGGGCGGGTCATTCCCGTGATATCGATATTCCGCTTGGCCTCGCGCACGGCTGCGCGCCGCCGCTCCCACATGGCGCGAAGCTCGCTCAGGTCCCAGCTCTTGTAGTCCATTATTCCTGCCCTCCGGTCGAGATCGCACGGCCACGGAGTCGGTACCAGGTCTCATGTAGTACGGCTTCGGTGATCGACTCGCCGAAATTCGCGAGCTATGCCACGGCCTGGTGTGGAATCGATCGGCATCATACACAACGCTCCATCAAGGAGGCCATCGAATTACTTGAACCACGAACCGCGCGACTGCTGAAAGGCTCCTAATCTGCTCCCGCGTGTCTAACCCTGAACACATGAAAAGATGTGCACCATTGCACTGTCGTTCTGGACGTACTCCGGTCGATCGCCCAAGAAGCTCACGCTGGTCGCTGAAACAGCGCTCATCTTGGCGAGATCGAACAGCCGCCATCCGACCGGATTTCCGCTGCTGCTGTAGCCCGCCGTCTGGTACCCCCGGAGCAAGTGCTTTCCTGTTTTTCCGATGCCATAGCAGAAGGGTTCGACGATTCGGGGGCCTCCGTCGTACTGAAACTCCAGCACCCTCCTGTTCTCAATCGCTTCCCTGATGATCTGATCCATGACTCCTCGCAAGGCCGATAGGAAACGCAGTAATGCACCTCACACGTAGCTAACCAGATCAGCCACAGGGTCCCGGCACCGTTCGTGGAGAGCCTTGATTGCCTCCACGATGCGGTCCAGGGTTGGGCTCCGGTACCCGGCTTGGTATGACTCTTGGAATACCTCCTCGTAGACCACCGGGTTCTTTGCGTTCACCATGCGTCGTCCTGCAATCTCATCACGACGCGCCATGAAGCTGAAATCGAGCAGTTCCGCGGCCATGGTATGTTCCAGGGTCTGCGGGAAGCATGCGAACACCGCTTCGATCACGGGGTCGAGAGGGAAGACGTCGAACTGGCCCGTCGTCTCGCACAGCTGCTGGAGACTCTTGTTCTCCATTTCGTTCGCGTGGCGCTTATTGTCACGATGACCATCGCAATCGAATACCAGGTAGGTCGGCACGCCGAGCGTATCCAGCACAGCTTTGATCCTGGACATATTCGGCTTACCCCCCGCTTCGACAATTGGAACGCCTTCTCGCACCGGATCAAATCCAGCGGCGGATAGGGCAGCGGTGAGGGCGGCATGATCATCCGCTCCCTCAACTACGACAGCGCAATCCGCGAAGAATGCCTCAGCTACCTTGGAGTCCACCACGTTTCGGAGTCCGTCGCGGAAATTCTCGTAGTTGGGGGTGTGGATCCCGCGAGCCGCGCAGAATCGGTCGCATGCCTCCTCTATGCGACCAATGCGGACCACCGATTCCAGGGTCCCAATCTCTGACACCTGCTTTTTCACCAACCGCAGGTCGTCAAAATGCCTCATCGAGACGAAATGCGGGCTATGCGTCGTGATGAGCACCTGAACATGCGGTCGACCTTCCACGTCCTGCGCAGCTGCGAGTTCCCGTAGCACATTGGCGAAGTGCTTCTGTCGAATCGGATGCTGAAACAGCTCCGGCTCCTCAATCGCCAAGATCAGATCCGGCCGGAAGTCTGCCCCCATCGCTAGTACCGCCCCCCCCTGACCCAGCCGAGCCTGGTGGTCCCGGTGGGCCTGGGTGTAGGCGAGTTCCTGAAGAATCGCGATGATAAAGGACCGCTGGAGCCCATGTCCCTTACCCTCGATGCTTCCCCGGAAATCGTCCTCCGTCAGTTCCGCCCGAATCTCCGGAAGAACGAAGGTAGGCTCCTTGGGGGAGCCGACGACTAGGTGGATGCTGCTTCTAGGGACGAGAGCACACATCCGCTCTTGCAGTCGGCGCTCCAACTCAGGAACCTGATGGACTGCTGCAGGCTCCGTGATGCGCGCAAACTCCTCCACCATGCGCTGCCGGAATTCGGCCAGCTGCGGACTCTGGAACATCACCTCTTTTACGAGGATGTTGACCAGGTCGCCCATCGCGCTCCCGCGAGTGTCGGCTCCTAGAACGCTAGCTTCCCGAACGGCTGGGATCCGAACAAAGCGGGTGTAGTTGTCCAGGCTCCCGCCCCCGACATTCCGCGCACCGAAGAACGGCACCGGAGACGGCACCCAGTCTAACCGGTCGTCATGCGCCTGCTCCCACGCCACAAGAGCTGCATCGACAGCCTCCCCGCTCCTCGCAGTAGGAAGGTCCGGGTAGGCCGAAGCGTTAGCCGCACGGAAGTCGCCGTATGCACTGATCTTGTCTCGCCCGCTGCGAGCGCGGATTCCGGCGAACGGGTGGTGCTGACGCAGTGACGCGATATACTGGCCCTTGGCTCCTCCCTCGGCGAAGTGAAATCGCTTCTCGACGGTGAGGACCCCATCCCGCACCATGCTGCCAAAGAAACTGGTTTCCTCGGAGTTCAGGCGATCAAATGTGACGGTGATCGACACTGGGTCCGTGGAACTTCTGTGGTGGCAGTCCTCTGCCGTGATGGTGGCGCTTAGATCGTAGAACAGATCGAGAGCCCGCAGCAACGTTGACTTACCTGCCCCATTCGGACCGATGAGGGCGGTGAACTGAGAGAACGGCACATCACCAGAGTCGCGAAAGGTGCGGAAGTTCTTGACCCGGATACTTCGAACAAACATGGCCCTCGTCCAGCTAGGGATACCGTACGGCTGCCGACGCGATGACCTCAGACACACGTCAGCATCAACCGTCGAAAACCACCCTTGATCTTTAACGCAGGTGGAGGGGCCCCAGCCGAAGCCAGAAACCCCTCCCCCAGCCTCACCACCCCCCACCTTCACCTGCCCCACAACCGGACCGAACCGCCCACCCCGCCACCCCACCCTACCACTGCCTCACGGCAGGGGACGCCGCAGCGCGAGCAGTCCGAGCATCACCCGATGATCACCCGCACTCCGAGTACCCGCAGACGTGGCACTTCATGCACCCCTCCGCGAACTCGAGCTGGCTGGAGCAGTCCGGGCAGGTGCCGATGAACGTCTCCCCCGGGTCATAGTCGTTGTTGAACGGGAGCTGCAGCGAGGGCTCCGCGGCGGGCGCCGCCACCGCCGCGTCCGAGCCGCCGTTCGCCACCACTCCGGGGATCAGCTCCACCTGGATCCCCTCCTTCTCCTGCTCCCGCAGCGCGATGGCCTGCGCGATGGCATCCGGCACCGAGAGCACCTTGTTCACCCCGAACCCGATGGCGCGGTCCGACGAGATCCCCCGGAGCTGCGTGTGCACCTCGCTCACCGGCACCCCGAAGCGCAGCGCCAGCGAGATCAGCCGGCCGATCGCCTCCACGTCCGCCATGGCGATGCTCCCCGCCTTCCCGAGCGTGGCGAACACCTCGAAGGGCGTGCTGTGCTCGTCCTCGTTGATGGTGACGAACACGTCCCCCAGCGGCGAGGTCATCTTGCGCGTGGTCCCGCGCAGCACCGCCGGGCGCTTCCGCTTCTGCCGGCGCACCTGCTGCGCCTGCGCCTCCGCCCGGGCCAGCGCCTCCCGCGTCGCCCTCAGCTCCGCCTCCAGCTTGGCCGCCCGCTCCTGCGCCGCCGCCAGCTTCGCCGCGTCCGCCTCCTGCTGCGCCGGCGTGCGGGTGGCCCCGGTGGAGAGCACCTGGTTGTCGCGCGAGCCGTCGCGGTACACCGTGACCCCCTTGCACCCCAGCTTGAAGGCCAGCTCGTAGATCTTCCGCACATCCTCCACCGTGGCCTCGTGCGGGAAGTTGGTGGTCTTCGAGATCGCCGAGTCCGTGTGCTCCTGGAAGGCCGCCTGCATCCGCACGTGCCACTCCGGGGTGATGTCGTGCGCCGTCACGAAGGCGCGCTGCACCCGCTCCGGCACCTCCGGGAAGTGGATGTGCCCCTGCTCCGCGATCCGCTTCATCAGCTCGTCCGAGTACCACCCCTCCGCCCGGGCGATGGCGACGAAGTCCTCGTTCACGTCCGGCATCATCACCCCGGCCTGGTTGCGCATGAACGCCACCGCGAACAGCGGCTCGATCCCCGACGAGCACCCGGCGATGATGGAGATGGTCCCCGTGGGCGCCACCGTGGTCACGTTGCAGTTGCGCAGCCGGCGCTCCGGGCGGATCCGCTCCCCGTTGGGCGCGCGGGCGCAGGTGGCGTCCGGCCCCCAGATGGAGCGCTCCCACTCCGGGAACTCCCCGCGGCTCTCCGCCAGGTTCTCCGACGCCTTCTTGGACTCCTCGTCCATGAACTCCATGATCCGCCGGCCGATCTCCACCCCCTCCTCCGAGTTGTAGGGCACGCCCAGGCGCACCAGGAGGTCGGCGAAGCCCATCACCCCCAGCCCGATCCGGCGGATGCGGTGCGCCAGGTCGTGGATCTGCGGGAGCGGGTACTGGTTGGCGTCGATCACGTTGTCCAGGAAGTGCGTCGACAGGCGCACCACCCGGCGGTACTCCTTCCAGTCGATCTTCTCGTACCAGGGCGCGTCGGCCGGGATCTCCGGGCGAACGAAGTCGCCCACGTTCACCGACCCCAGGTTGCACACGTCGTAGGGGAGGAGCGGCTGCTCCCCGCAGTTGTGCACCACGAAGCCGTTGGCGACGAAGGAGTGCGTGACCGGCTCGGTCAGGTCGTAGACCTCCTCCTCCCCCTCCGGAACCAGCTCCACGAAGCGCGCGACGAACGTCTCCCGGTACGGGCCGCGCTCCCCGTACTCGTCCAGCCGGGAGAGGAGCGCGTTCTGCTTGGTCTCCCCGAGGAACCCGATCTCCTCCGCGAAGCGCTGGACGTTGGAGCGGCCGATCACCAGGTCGTGGTCTGCCCGGCACTCGTACGGCCGTCCCCTGAACTCCACCGTGCGCGCGGGGTGCCGCTCCGGGTAGATCCGGGAGGCGATCCCGAAGTTCAGCAGCATCCGCTGCACGTCCTTCAGCAGCGGGAGCGAGACCGAGGTCAGCCGCACCGACACCCCCTTCTCCGGATGGCCGGACACATGGCCGTCGGCGGTGAAGAGCGCCTGGAGGAGCGACCGCTGGAATTCCTCCGATGCGCACAGCGCCGCGACCGGGAGGCCGTCCGTCTTGTTCTCGGCCGTTACCCCGAAGCGCTCGGCCACCAGCTCCGCGAGGCGGGTGGAGCTGACCGTCGCCTTGTCGAGACGGTCGATCTGGACCACGCCCACCGGGTAGCGCGCGCTCTCGGGGTCCTGGCCGAGCACCGCGTTCACGTCGGCGGCGAAGTCGTCGGCCAGCTCGCGCCGGTCCGCCCCCCAGAAGCCGAGCACCGCCCCGTGCCCGGACTCGCCCGTGATGTGGCCGTCGGCGATCAGCCATCCGAGCACCCGCCCCTCCGCCGCGGTCCCCTCGCACCCGAACCCACCCTTGGTGTTCAGAATGTGCAGCGCATCGCCCGGCTGGAGGTGCCGTGCCTCGACCCACCCCCGGGCGGTCATGAAGCGGTGGTCGGCCGTGACGCGCACCTCGTAGCCCTCGCGGGTCCTCACGCGGAACACCGGCTTCGTCCCGGTGCGGAACGGGGCGGTCGCGGGACCGTACGCCCCGGCGCTGAAGCGGGAGTCGAGCACCACCGCGTGCGACTTCCCCGCCCCCCACAGGCTGGCGATGGGGAAGAGCCCGTCGGCGGTATAGACCAGGGTGTCGCCCGTGACGCACGGGTTGGTGGCCTCGTAGCTCCC
>DATAAL010000382.1:0-7891 GCA_036260145.1 Longimicrobiaceae bacterium
GACGCGACAGAACAGCGCCACCGTCCACAGTTCGGTCGTCATAAGGCTTGCCTCCAGAGCTTCGCGCTTGGTGCATGGGCGTGACAACCTCCGCACCGGCAAGCCTTATGCGACCTTCCTTTATGCTAGCACCACTGGTTAGTACTCGCTACATCCCTGGCGAGGGTCCTGGCGGGTGTCCGAATACGGACTGCAGGGGAACACGTTACTGCGAGAAGCTGACCGGCCACACGTGCTCACTCGGGGATAGCTTCTGCGTGGTAACCCAGTGCTGAGAGTGCAGCCGGTGTAGAGACAGATATCGTATTGAGCTACTCCCCTTGCCGAGCACCCCCTCGTCTCCATGAGCTCTCTTCGACAGCGGGCGGTCCGGGCAGCAGGTGCTGTCCGATGGTTGTCGCTCCCTTCCATGGTAGAGCTAGTTTGCGGTGCGAAAACGGAAGTGGACGGCAGGTGTAAGAATATGCAAATCCATGTCTTACGCTTTATCTGCTGCTCCGATGATCGTAGATCGCCACACCCCAGCCGACCTGTTCTCGCTGGTTCCCCAGAGTCTGCTCGGCTTCGAGCCCGAGTTGGCTCAGCTCGACGCATTGCTCGACGATGATCAGCTCTTCCAGGCGGTCCGCTCCGACCTGGCGAGTCGCGCACCCCAAAGCCGCACTCGCGGGCGGCCGGGCACCCCGGTGGAGGTGGTGCTGCGCATGCTGGTCCTCAAGCGTCTCTACGGCTGGAGCTATGCCGAGACAGAGCGCTTCGTCAGCGACAGCCTGGTGCTGCGCCAGTTCTGCCGCGTTTACCTGGAGCGTGCGCCCGACGACACCACGCTAATCCGCTGGGCGGGCTGCGTGGGCGCCTCCACCCTGGAGCGGCTCAACGAACGCGCGGTGGAGTTGGCCCGACAGCACAAGGTCACCCGCGGTCGCAAGCTGCGCATCGACAGCACGGTGGTGGAGACCGACGTACACCATCCCACCGACAGCAGCCTGCTGCGCGACGGCGTGCGGGTCCTCTCCCGGCTGCTCCGCCGGGCCAAGCGAGCCCTGGGCGAGGAAGCGGCCCAGGCCGCCGCGCTCCCGAAGCAGGTGTTCCGGACCCGCATGCCCAGCGTGCGTCGCGCGGTCCAGCAGATCCACCGCACCGCGCGGCGCCGGGGCGAAGGGGCCGCGGAGGAGTTGCACCGGGCCTACGAGAAGCTGATCGGGGTCGCCGAAGCGACCCAGGCTCAGGCCGAGAGAGTCGCAGCCGTCCTGAAGGAGTGCACCGAAGAGGAGATCGAGCACCTGACGCGCGGCTTCGACCGGTTTCTGCCTTTGATGAAGCGCGCCATCTCCCAGGCGCGGCGGCGCGTTCTGGAAGGTGGAACCGTTCCCTCACCGGAGAAGCTCCTGAGCCTCTTCGAGCCGCACACCCAGACCCTCGTCCGGCACAAGGCAGGCAAGCCGGTGGAGTTCGGGCGCAAGCTGATCCTGGATGAGGCGGAGGGAGGGATCGTCACCCGCTACGAGGTTCTTCCCGAACCGGGACCCGACCACCTGCACCTGGCCAAGAGTCTCGCCACACACCAAGAGCGCTTCGGGCGCGCTCCAGACCTGCTGGCCGGCGACCGGGGGCTGTACTCGGCCGAGAACGAGCAAGCCGCCCGGGACGCGGGTGTGCGACACGTTGTGCTGCCGAAGACCGGCCGGATCACGGCCGAGCGACAGGCGTACGAACGGCAGCGCTGGTTCCGTCGCGGCTTCCGCTTCCGGGCTGGGGCCGAAGGGCGCATCAGTGTGCTGCAGCGCAAGTACGGGCTCAACCGCTGTTTGTACCACGGCGAAGCCGGGATGCAGCGATGGGTGGGCTGGGCGGTTCTGACGTCCAACCTCAGCAAGATCGCCTCTACCGTGGCCGCCCGGGGCGCTCGGCGGACCTGCGGACCCGCGTGAGCGGTCTGGGAGGCAGGCGGTGCGAAGCGCAGGCGTGCAGTGCACTTAAACTCATGCTACACAAACCTTTTCGCACCGCAAACTAGTGCTATGCGTTGTTCTCGCCCCACTTCGAGTTGAGGCGCAATCGCTGGCCCTTGTTCCGAGTACCAGGATAGGTGTGCTCGAGGGCGACTCGGAACGCGTGTTCGGTGCGATTATGGATGTCGCATCCGATCGGTTCGGGAATGTTTACACTCTTGACCCCCAGGTTCTTCGGATCTCGGTTTTCGATTCCTTGGGGAACTTCCTCACAAGTGTGGGCCGGGCGGGGCGGGGGCCAGGTGAATTCTTGGCGCCCGAAGCTCTCGATGTCGATAGTCTCAACCAGTTGTATGTACTGGACGTCAGTAACCAGCGTGTAGAGCGTTATGTGCTTCGTGGCAGGAGCCTTGTACGCACGGGTGCTTTCAACCTCCCTTTCGCAGCGAAGGATCTATGTGCGTTGGGAAATCGACTGTACCTCTTGGGTCTTCATAATGGCGCCTCGGTTCACCAGTATACTCCTGACGGAAGAATAGTCCGGTCGTTCGGAGCCGTTTACGGCCGCGGACACACAGTCCTGGAGCGATCCATGGCGAGGGGATATCTCGCCTGTGCAAGGCAGAGTGGCATTGTTTTGTTGTTGCCCCTGATGGCCGGGAACGTTCACGCCTATTCTGCGAGCGGCGAGTTCCTCTGGAGAGCCCGAATCCCTGATTACAGGCCAGTCATGATCCGTACACGTCGTGACGGAGGTGTAGAGTATAGGACCAGGAATGGAGCATCCCACCACCTCGCAAGTTCGATCGTAGAGCTCTACCCCAGCCTGGCCCTTGTTCAGGTAGGCTTTCTTGGCCAGGGTGTTCAAGCAAGGGGCGACTTCGCCAGAATCGATTCCTACGCAGTCTCGTTACGCAACGGCAGGATCTCGAAGCTGAGCCGACCACTGCCTCGCGTCGTAAGTTCCATGGGAAAGCGGGCGTTGGCTACCCAGGTAAATCCATACCCGAAGGTCACCGTCTACCATATCCGGGAGAGGGCGAGATGACCCCACATCAACGGAGCCGGATGCCAGTGCATCTGTCGGTCGCCTGCATTGCGGTCTTGCTCGGCGGGGGAGCAGCAGGTGCAGCCGCTCTCCGATCGGAGAACGAATCGGGTTACGTCCCCTCGGCCAGGATCGAGCTCGGTACCAACCACGAGATCGTGCTCGTATTCCTGGGGGCGAGCTTCTGTGGAGCGAGCCAGCGGAAGGGCTTCGATGAAGTCGTAGAGCAGGGGAAGATCCTGCTGTCGAACCAGGCGAAAAAGGACGGGCGGACCTTCCGGACGATCGGCGTAGCGCTGGACTGGGATACCGACAAGGGGATCGAGTTCCTGGAGGAGTTCGGGAGGTTCGACGAGATCGCGGCCGGTGGGAACTGGGGGAGCGACCCCGCCATCAAGTACATCTGGCGCGATTTGCCAGGCCGATCCGCGGTCCCGCAGATCGTCATCCTGGAACGGCAGATCGAGGAAACGCCCAGAGCGACGGAGGTCACCAGGGAAGTCGTCCTCAGGCGGTTGCACGGGATAGAGGAGATCGAGTCATGGGTGGCGAACGGAGCGCGGGTCTCCTTCGGCGCGGCAACGCCGAAGGAAGCCGGGTCGATCTCCGGAAAGGACCCTCTGGTGCAAGGAACCTGAGACATCCCGTGAGTTCCAACCTAGGGATGACAGACGTGAGGCAGGGCGGCCGGGAAGCGTAAACACAAGAGCGGAGTCAGGAAGTCTCGACTCCGCACTCGTGTTCCGTGATAGAAGTGGCGCTTATCTACCCGGCGACAGCGCGTTGAACAGCAGCGGCCAGGTGGCGATGCTTTGCCCCCGGTAGTCCGGCTGGAAGCCGAAGAGCACCACCGATCCCCGCCCCACCCGCGCCTCCAGCAGCGCCGGCTTCCCGGCCACGTGCTCCGGCCCCAGGATCCACCCGGAGAGCAGCGGGTTCCCCTCCCCGTAGCGGGCCACCACCCGCACCGAGGGGTCGCTCACCTCGAAGGCGCGGCTGGAGTCCCAGTACCAGGCGATGGTCTCCGCGTCCGCCCCGCGGGCCAGCGGGTCCCCGCCCTGCAGCCGGAGCCGGAGGATGGAGCCCGGGATGTAGAAGTCCTGTGGCCGCAGCCCGGCCACGGCGTTCCGCACCGGGAGCTCGAACGCCTCGATGGCGAAGTCGGTGGCCTCCTCGACGGCCACCAGACGCCCGCCCCCCTGCACGAACTCCCGCAGCGCGGCTACCCCCCGCTCCCCCAGCCCGCCGGCGTACGGCTCCGGCATCACCCGCGCGGGGAAGCCCTCAAGGATGGACTCCTTCGACTGGTCCTGGAAGAGGATCACGTCGTAGCGGCGGGCCAGGCCGCCCCGCTGCACGTCCGCGTCGTGCAGGGTGTCGTAGCGGATCCCGTGGCGGTCCAGCGTCCAGCGCGTCCACCCCTCCGCCATCGGCTCCGCCCACGACTTGTAGACGGCGATGCGCGGCGCCCGGCTCCCCCGGAACGCCGCGGGGGTCTCGTAGCGGATCTCCGCCGGGGGCGCGGGGATCACCCCGGACAGAGGCACTGCCACGGAGTCGCGGACCGGGACCGCCTCCACGTCCATCAGCAGGGGGAGGGTGTGCGCGGTCACGTCGTAGGGGCGGGTGGGCGGACCGCCCGGGTAGTCGTGCATCCGGGGGTAGTCCTGCCGCTCCAGCAGCGTCTGCGCGAAGGAGGCGTACGGCTGGTTCATGGGGACCACCCAGCTCCCCGCCGGGAACCGCCGCCCGCCCGCCGTGAACGCCGACGCGGCACGGTGCACCTCCACGTCCCCCAGGCGCAGGATGCGGAGCACCGCGCCGACACCCCTGGGGTTGTCCTGCCCGGCGGGGATCACCCACGCCCGGGGCCACTCCGGCCAGCGGTCCACAGCGCGCCGGTTGACGCGGTGGAAGTTCTCCAGCCAGAAGCGCCGGTTCCGGGCCGCGTGGGTCAGGAGCGCCATCGCCCCGGACTCCATGTACTCCACGATCTGCGGGAGCCCCCACTCGCCCCCCGGCCAGGGCGCCGGGAAGTTCCAGCTCCGCTCCCGCGCGTTGAAGCCGCGGGCGCCGCGGAGCTCCTCCGGGCGGAGGGTGATGGGCGTCGCCATCCGCGCCGAGGCGGTCTCGGTGAGGATCCGCGCCCCGCCGTGGTAGTGCTGGTAGGCGCGGGCGGGGGTGTACATGTCGTACTGGGCGTTGACCACCACCCCCATCTTCCCCTGCGAGGTCAGCTCCGCCGCCATATACGTCCCGAGCTGGTTCACGGCGGCCACCAGGAGCGGGTCCACGTTGGGCTCCACCGGGTCCACGTAGGGGGGCATGAAGATGCGGGCGCCGCTGCTCCCCATCTGGTGCACGTCGTGGACGATCTGCGGGTGCCAGGCGTTGTGCGCGTGCCGGATGGCGAGCTGGGTCTCCTTCTGGGTGAAGGCGTACCAGTCGCGGTTGTTGTCGTGGCCCACGTAGTGGTGGTAGAGCGCGGGCAGCGGGGCGGCCTCGAAGGGGGTGCCCACCCAGCGGCGGTACCAGTCGGAGACCATCTCCGTCCCGTCCGGGTTGAGCGAGGGGACGTGCAGGAGGATCACGTTGTCCAGGATCTCCCGGACCCGCTCGTCGTCGGAGGCGGCCAGGCGGTAGAGGAGGCGCGGCGCCATCTGCCCGGCCCCCACCTCGGTGGAGTGGATCTGCTGGGTGATCAGCACCACGGTGCGCCCGCGGTCCAGGAGGCGCTCCAGCTCCTCCGCCCCGGAGACGCGGCGGGGGTCGGCCAGCCTGAGCTGGACCTCCCGCAGCTCGGCCAGGCGCGCGTGGTTCTCCGGGCTGGTGACGGTCAGCATCACCATCGGCCGGCCCAGCGTGGTGGTCCCCAGGGTGTCCAGCGTCACCCGCGGGCTGGCGAGGGCCACCTTCTCGTAGTAGGCCAGCAGCTCCGTCCAGTTGGCCAGCCGGCGGTGCGTCCCGGGCTCGAAGCCGAAGTGGGAGAGCGGCGTCGGCACCGTCTGTCCGTGCAGCGGGAGGGCGGCGAGGAAGAGGGCCAGCAGGGCGACGAGTCGGGTGCTTCGCATCACGGTTTGCGTACGGTTGAACGGATGGTTGAACGGCGACAGCATGGGTTGGGCGTGCCCCCCGCTAACGCGGGGGTCGGGCTGGCGCGCAGTAACGCACGATACCACCGTGCGTAACTGCGGCGAGCCTCAACGGTACTACTGTTGAGTCTCGCCCATTCGGGCGCACATCCCTTCTATGAGCACGCGCTGGTGTCAAGGGCCTGGAGTGGGGCAAAACCCACCTTGGGGCAGTTCTACGGCTGTCTGCCCCGTGCAATTCCATGGCACCGCCGGAGCGCGGGCCGCTTCCCACTGGCAGCCCGGGGACTCTGTCCCCGCGGTCCACCTTCTATCCGTGCCGGCTCCCGGGCCGGACACCTCATTCTCTATTCGCCCCGAGGCGAGTCGGGGAAGCACGGGTGAGGGACCCCATCTCACGCTCGGGCAGCCAGGCCGCCCCGGGATTGCTCCGGGCCCTCGCACCCGCTCCTACGGTGCCTTATCTACCCGTGTCCCTGCGCTTCCCGGTTACGACGCCGCCGGCGCACTCTTCTTCAGGACCGCGCCCGCAGGCGGCGTCCCGGTCTGCAGGTACTTCCACAGCTCGATCAGGAGTTTTCGCGCCAGCGCCACGATCCCGATCTTCCGCAGACGTGTGCTGCCGGGACCGTAGCGCGCCTGGTACCATCGGCTCAGCTCGCTCTGCGGCTGGTAACGCAGCCATCCCCAGGCGATCTCGATGGCGAGCGACCGCATCCACCGGTTCCCCGCCTTGCACACACCCTGCTCGCGCCGGTCCCTCCCGCTCTGGTGTGGTGTGGGCACTAGCCCCGACAGGCCGCCCACCTGCCGTCGGTTCCGGAACTCGCGCCAGGCGAAGAACTCCAGAGCGTACAGCCACGACGCGTTCACACCGATCCCGCGCAGCTGGTAGAGCTGGCGCGCGCATTGCGAGCCCGCGTCCGTCGCCGTGCGAAGCAACGCCCTGCGCTGCGTCTCCAGCGCCGCGATGCGCTGCTCCAATTGCTCCCGCTCCCACCAATCCCGCTCCACACGCGCCTTCAGCCACTTCGGCAGCTTCTCCCCGTTCCACTGCCGCAGCCGCTCCAGCACCCGCGGCAGCTCTGTAATCTCGGCCAGCCGCACGCCCACCGTGGCCAGCAAGCCCTTGATCCGGTTCGTCACCGCCGTGCGCGCCTGCTGGACGGTCTTCAGCTCCCGGTGCAGGTGCCGCCGGTCCTCCTCTTCCTCCGTCGGCACCCGCACGACCTTCCACACGTGCGTCTCCCCCGCGACGTAGCGCAGCAACTGGTTGACCAGCTTCGCCGCATCCAGCCGGTCCGTCTTCGCCCGCCGCGCCCGCCGGTTTACCTCGATCGCCGCCGAGTCCACCACGTGGTTCTCCACCCCAAGCTGCTTCAGCGCGCGATGAATCCAGAACCCGTCCCGTCCCGCCTCGTAGCAACTCACCACCCGCACATCCTCCGCGAGCTTGAAGCGCGCCTTTGCCGCTCCGATCTCCTTCTTGACTGCCTCCAGGTCTCCCGCCTCCACCCTCCGATGACGGGGTGGTTGACCCAGGCCTGGACTGAATGCCATCTTCCATTCCGAGGCGCCGAGCTCCAGGCTCATCGCCAGCACCTGCGGGGCACCCATCGCTGCTGTTGCCGGGGCCGTCGTGGTTCTCATAAGCTCCTCCTGGTCGAGTGATTCCCTCCAGGTTCAGCTTATCACCACGGCGGCCTCGCTTCATAGAATCTCACGCGACTGCTGACGCGACCGTGAGATCCTGCCCTTGATCCCCTCTCCCCTCGTGGGAGAGGGGTGGCGCGCAGCGC
>DATAAL010000383.1:0-6810 GCA_036260145.1 Longimicrobiaceae bacterium
GTCATCCCTCACGCAACTGCTCGCTCCCCGAACGAGAAGGGGGCCACCCGGGTGGCCCCCTTCTGCCGTTTCACCCTGAAGCCCCCCCACCCTCCCTACCGGCTCTCCCGCTCGTAGACCTCTCCCTCAAGGTCGGAGAGCTTCTCCTGGAGGAAGCCGGCCGCGTCGCGGACGCCCTGGTTGTAGACGGGCGGACCGAGCTCCCGTACGAACAGGTCGATCAGCTCATCGGCGCGGAAGTCGCTGATCGGCTCGTCGAAGTGGTCCTCGAAGTGCTGCCTGACCACGCGCAGCAGCCGGGCGCGCTGGTCGTCGGAGAGCCGGATCCGCATCGGGGAGTCGGAGCGCCGCTGGGCCATGGGATCGTCGTTGGAAAGGGGTGATCGGAGCTCCGGTTCTCTACTCCGCCATCGCCAGCAGCTCGGCGGTGTGGATGGCCTCCCTCCCGTCGCAGAAGTCGCCGATCTGGTGGCGGCAGGAGAAGCCGGGGGCCACCACCAGGTCGTCCGGGGCGGCGCCGCGGACGGCGGGGAAGAGCACGCGCTCGCCGCACGCCCTCGACACCTCGTAGTGTCCCCGCTCGTACCCGAAGGAGCCGGCCATCCCGCAGCACCCGGAGTCCAGCACCGTGAACTCCAGCCCCTCCACCCGCCCCAGCACCTCCGCCGTGGGCCCCATCCCCACGATTGCCTTCTGGTGGCAGTGGCCGTGCACCACCGCGCGGCGCTCCAACCTCCCGGGGCGCCAGTCGGGGAGCCCCGCCAGGAACTCCTCCAGCGTCACCGCGGCGCCCGCGACCTGCCGGGCCCGGGGGTCGCGCACCAGGTCGGGGAGCTCGTCGCGCAGCGTCAGGATGCAGCTCGGCTCCACCCCCACGATCCGCGCCCCCCGCTCCACCTCCGGGGCTAGCACCTCCACCAGCTCCCGGTGCTTCTCCCGGGCGTAGTCCAGGAGCCCCTTGGAGATCCCCGCCCGCCCGCAGCACACCTGCCTGCGGGGGAGCCGCACCGAGAACCCGGCCTGCTCCAGCACCGTGGCCGTGGCGTGCAGCGGGCGCGGCTGGAAGAAGGTGTGGAAGGTGTCGTCCAGCAGGACCACCGGGGGGCGGCCGTCCGCTTCGGGGGCGCGGCGGCGCTCCCACGCCCGGCGAAAGGGGACGGGGGCGAGCGCCGGGAGGTCGCGCCGCGGGTCCACGTGCCCCGCGCCCTTGATCACCCTCCCCAGGAGGCGCTGCCCCAGGTTGGCCAGCCCCGGAGCCAGGCTCCCCGCCCGCGCCAGCTCGTGGATCCGCCCGTAGAAGAGGGCCTCCCGCGGGGTGCCGGTCTCCCGGAAGTGCTGGGCCAGGAACTCCGCCTTGTAGCGCGCCATGTCCACCCCCACCGGACACTCCGTCTTGCACGCCTTGCACTGCAGGCAGAGGTCGAGCGCCTCCCGCACCTCCGCGCTCGCCATCCCCGGGAGGGAGCCGCGCATCGCCTCCCGTAGCGAGTTGGCCCGGCCGCGCACGGTGTGCTCCTCCTCCAGCGTCACCATGAAGGAGGGGCACATGGTCCCCGCGTCCAGCTTGCGGCACACCGCCATCCCGTTGCACTTCTCCACCGCCTTGTCCCACCCCCCGTCCTCCCCGTAGTCGAACCAGGTCTCCGGGGCCCGGGCCGAATACGCCTCCCCGAAGCGGAGGTTGTCCGACATCCGCTGGTAGGGGGGGACGATCTTCCCCCCCGGGTTCATCCGCCCCTCGGGGTCGAAGAGGCGCTTGACCTCCCGGTGCAGCCCGATGATCTCCTCCCCGAACATCAGGGGGAGGAACTCGGAGCGGGCCAGCCCGTCCCCGTGCTCCCCGGAGAGCGATCCTCCGAACTCCACCACCAGCTCGGCGATGTCCCCGGCGATCGCCTGCATCCGCCGCACATCCTCCCCGCGCTTCAGGTCCAGGTCCACCCGGATGTGCAGGCACCCGTGCCCGGCGTGCCCGAAGAAGCCCAGGGTGGTCCCGTGGCGGTGGACGATCTCCTCGAAGCGCCGGGTGTACGCCCCCAGCTTCTCCGGGGCGATCCCGGTGTCCTCCACGAACTCCTGCGGCTTGATGTCGCGGGTGGGGGTGGTGCGGTACAGGAGCCCGGTGGCCGCCTGGCGGAGTGCCCACGCCGCGGTCTGCACCCGCGGGTCCAGGAACACCCCCGGCGTGGGGTTCCCCGGGAGGCGGGGGGCCCGCGCGGCGAAGTCGTGCGCCAGCTCCGCGCTCTCCGCCTCGCTCTCCCCGGTGAACTCGCAGAAGAGCACCCCCAGCGCGTCCGGGGCGACCAGCTCCGCGGTGGGGCGGAACTCGAGCAGGTCGCGCGCCCCCTGCACCACCCGCGAGTCCACGATCTCCAGCGCGGAGAGGCCGCGCTCCGGGAGGATGTGGGGGACGGCGTCCATGGAGTCCCAGCGCCCCCGGAAGGACAGCAGCACCAGGGCCCGGCTGCGGGGGACCGGCACCAGCCCCAGCTCCGCCTCCGCCACCGTGGCCAGCGTCCCCTCCGACCCCACCACCAGCTGCGCCAGGTTCAGCTCCGACGCCTCCAGCAGGGCGTCGAAGTTGTAGCCGGAGACGCGGCGGGGGATCTTCGGGTACCGCGCCAGGATCCCGGCCCGGTGCGGCTCCAGGATCCCCAGCGTCGCGCGGGCCAGCTCCCCCTCCCGCCCCGGCATCGTCGCCACCGCCTCGCGCGCGACCGGGCCGAACCGGGCACTCTCCCCGTCGTGCAGGACGCACTCCAGGGAGTGCACGTGGTCCCCGGTCTTGCCGTACACCAGGCTCCGCGCCCCGCACGAGTTGTTGCCGATCATCCCCCCCAGGCAGCACTGCCGGATGGTGGCCGGGTCGGGGCCGAAGTGGAGGCCGTGCGGGGCGGCGGCGCGGTTCAGCCGGTCCAGCCGCACCCCCGGCTGCACCCGGGCGCGGCGGCGCTCCGGGTCGACCTCCAGCACCCGGTTCATGTACTTGCCGAAGTCCAGCACCAGCGCCGCCCCCACCGTCTGCCCGGCGAGCGCCGTCCCCCCGCCGCGGGGGAGGACCGGGACGCCGTGCTCCGCGGCCAGGCGGTGCGCCACCTGCACGTCCTCCGCGTCGCGGGGGAGGACCACCCCCACCGGGAGGATCTGGTACAGCGAGGCGTCGGTGCTGTAGAGGAGGCGCGACTTGGGGTCGAAGCGGACCTCCCCGCGGAGGTGCTCGCGGAGGGCGCGCTCCAGGCGCGCCGCGCGGGGGTCGGGGTAGACGACGGGCAGCATGCGGCGATCCGGGATGGAGAACGGGGCGCGCCCCGCGGGTCGGGGCGCGCCCGGGACAGGGAGGCGGCGCGGGACGGGCGCTACGCCAGGGCGGCGCCCACCGGGTCCGGCCGCGCGGTCGGCTCCTCCTCCCCCGGGAGTGCCGGCGGGAGCACCAGGCGGAAGGTACTCCCCTCGCCGGGGACGGACTCGGCGGTGAGGCTCCCCCCCAGCAGCCCGGTGAGTCGCTTGGAGATGGGGAGCCCCAGCCCCGTCCCCCCCTCGCTGGCGTTGGGGAGCTGGACGAACTCCTCGAAGATGTGCGGCAGGTCCGCGGCCGGGATCCCCACCCCGCGGTCCACCACCTCCAGCACCGCCCCGCCCCCCGGGGCGGGGCGGAAGCGGACCTCCACCGGGTTCCCCCGGCCGAACTTCAGGGCGTTGGAGATCAGGTTCAGCAGGATCTGCTGCACCCGCCGGGGGTCGGTCCGGAGCGTGGGGGGCGCCTCCTCCTCCACCAGGCGCAGCTCCGACCCCCGCTCCTCGGCCAGGGGGCGCACGGTGGCCAGGAGGTCCTGCAGCAGGGCGGGGATGGAGACGGTCTCCGGGACCAGCTCCATCTTCCCCGCCTCCAGCTTGGACAGGTCCAGCACGTCGTTGACCAGGTCCAGGAGGTGCCGGGCCGCCCGCTGGGCCCGCTCCAGCCCCTCCTCCTGCTTCTCGCTCAGGGAGCCGTAGATCCCAGCCAGGAGGAGGTCGTTGTACCCCAGGATGGCGTTGATGGGGGTGCGCAGCTCGTGGCTCATGGCGGCGTAGAAGCGGCTCCGTGCCTTGAGGACCGCCTCCCGCTCCTCCTCCGCCTGCTTGCGGCGGGTGATGTCGCTGAACCCCACCGCGAACCCGTCCTCCAGGGGGACGGCGGTGATCCGGGCCCACAGATCGAGCCCCTCGTACGCGTAGCGCAGCTCCACCTGCCGCGGCTCGCGCGTCTCCACCACCTCCACGTACAGGTCGAAGAGCCCCTCCTCGCGGTTCCCCGGCATCTCCTCCAGGAGCCGCTTCCCGCGCAGGTGCTCCGCCGGGCGGTGCGTCATCCGCTCCGCCGCCGGGTTGGCGTAGACCCACTCGAAGTCCACGATCCTCCCGGCCGCGTCGCGCACGCTCCGGAAGATCATGAAGCCGTCGGGGGAGGTCTCGTGGAGAACGCGGAAGCGCATCTCGCTCCGGCGGAGCGCGGCCTCCGCCGCGCGGGCCTGCCGCTCCGCGCGGTGGACGCGCACCGCCGCGCGCAGGCTCCGCTCCAGGCGCTCGGGGGTCAGCGCGTGCTTGGACAGGTAGTCGGACGCCCCCGCCTTCATCAGCTCCACCGCGGTCTGGGTGTCCTCGTGCCCGGTGAGCATCACCACGGGGGCGTCCAGCCCCGCCTCGCGCGCCCCGCGTAGCACCCGCAGGCCGTCGCCGCCGGGGAGGTTGTAGTCCAGGAAGACGCAGTCGAACTCCTCCCCCCCGAGGGCGGCGAGCGCGGCGGCCACGTCCCCCGCCTCCCGGACCTCCGCCCGCACGCCGCCCGCCCGCAGGGCGCGGCGCACGGCCATGCGGTCCACCTCGTCGTCGTCGACGACGAGGATGCGAAGGAGCTCCTCGTTCTGCACCGCTACGGCATCTCCACCAGGGTCCAGTACTTGTTCAGCGTGGCCATGGCCTCCACGAAGTTCACGAAGGTCACCGGCTTCAGGATGTACCCGGCCACGTTGAGGTTGTACGCGTCCACCCGGTCGCGCTCGTCGTCGGAGGTGGTGAGCACCACCACGGGGATGTACTTCAGCTCCTCGTCGGCCCGCAGCTCCCGGAGGAACTCGATGCCGTTCATCCGCGGCATGTTGAGGTCCAGGAGGATCAGGCGGCGCTCCCGGGGGATCTCGTCCCCGCGCAGCAGCTCCAGCCCCTCGATCCCGTTCCCCGCCACGAAGAGGGGGTTGCAGATGTTGGCCTTCTTGAACGCGCGGCGGACGTTCATCACGTCCACCTCGTCGTCCTCCACCAGCAGGATGTTAAGCATCTTCTCGTCGGCCACGGTCAGTCCTCCCTCGGGGTCACTTTGGGCCACAGGAAGCGGAAGGTCGCTCCGGCCCCCTCCTCCGACTCCACCCAGACGCGGCCCCCCCGGCTGTCCACCGTCTTCTTCACGATGGAGAGGCCGATCCCCGTCCCCTCCACCTTGTCACGGGCCTCCAGCGTTTGGAAGATCCCGAAGATACGGTCGTGGTACTCCGGGGCAATCCCCGGGCCGTTGTCGCGCACCCGGAACTCCCAGAACTCCCCGGCGTCGCGCGCCCCCACCTCCACCCGGGCGTCGGGGCGGCGGGTGTACTTGACGGCGTTCCCCACCAGGTTCATGAACACCTGCTGCAGCGGGAGCCGCTCGGCGGTCACGGCGGGCATCTCCGGCTGCACCTCCACCACCACGGTCTCGGGCGGGGCCAGCAGGTCCACCACCTCGCGCACCAGCGTCCCGGTGTCCACCGGCTCCGGCTTCTCCCGCACCCGCCCGGCGCGGGAGTACTGCAGGATCCCGTCGATCAGCCCCTCCATGCGGTGCACCCGCCCGCGCATCAGCGCCAGGTGCTCGCGGGTCTCCTCGGACAGGCCCTTCTCCCCGAGGTCCTCCTCGATCCACTGCGACAGGTTGGCGATCCCCCGCAGCGGGGCCTTGAGGTCGTGGCTGGCCACGTAGGCGAACTGGTCCAGCTCCCGGTTGCTGACCTCCAGCGCCCGGGCCAGCCGGGCCAGCTCCTCCGCCTTGCGCTCCACCTCCTGCCTCGCCCGCACCTGCTCGGTGACCTCCACCGCGTGGATCAGGATCCCGCCCACCGCGCCGTCGGCCTCGCGGAGCGGGTGGAAGACGAAGTTGAAGTACCCCTCGTCCCGCGTGCCGTCGCCCCGGCGGTCGAGCACGACGTGCCGCTCGTTCCCCACCACCGGCTCGCCGCTGCGGTACACGCCGTCCAGCATCTCGAAGTAGCCCTGCCCCGCCAGCTCGGGGAGCGCCTCGCGGATGGGCTTCCCCACGACCGCGCGGTGCCCCACCAGCGCCGCGTACGGGGGGTTGGCCAGCTCGTAGACGTGCTCCGGACCGCGCAGCACCGCGATCAGCGCGGGGGCCTGGAGGAAGACCTCGCGGAGCCGCATCCGCTCCACCTCCAGCTGCTGCTGCAGCGCCCGCTGCTCGGTGACGTCGCGCACGGTGAGCACGGCGCCCAGGCGCCTCCCGTCGGCCGTCACCACCGGGGAGGCGCTCCCCTGCGCGACCACCTCGGTGCCGTCCGGGCGGCGGACCCTCCACACCGCGTCCGTGACCGTCTCCCCCTGCCGCACCGCCCGCGCCAGGGGGAGTTCCCCGGCGGGGTACGGCTCCCCGTCCACGGTGAAGAGGTGGTAGGCCTCCGCGTACCCCTCGGGGGTGACCTCCAGCCGCCCCACCCCGTGGATACGCCGCGCGGCCTCGTTCACGAAGGCGATCCTCCCCTCCACGTCGGTGACGATCACCCCGTCGGC
>DATAAL010000384.1:0-1545 GCA_036260145.1 Longimicrobiaceae bacterium
GTCCTCGGTCGGTACGGCGTGGATCAGCTCCACAGGCCGGCTCCCCGGCGCGAACGAGAGGCGGTCGGGGGCCAGCTCCTGCACCTTGATCGGTCCGAACCCGGAGCCCCAGTAGAGCAGGCGCTTCCCCGTCTGCGGGTCGTCGAAGGCCATCGGGTCGATGTTCACGAAGCCGGGGCCGCACTGCAGCGGCTCGCCCCGGTCCACGAAGGGACCCTCCGGGCGGCGGGCCGTCGCCACCGCGAGGCAGAGCCCGCGGGTGGTGTCGCTGAGCGCGGCGTCCGGCTTGGCCGAGTAGTACAGGTAGAAGGTGCCGTCGTGCTCGGAGACGTGCGGCGCCCAGAAGTCCTGCGTCCGGCTCGCCCACCGCGGCTTGGTCGGGAGCGCGTCGCCGAGCCGCTCCCACTCCACCAGGTCGCGCGAGCGCGCTACCTGGAGGTTGACGGGGGTGCCGTCCCGCTCCCCCTGGGTGGCGTACGCGTAGTACATCCCGTCGGAGGCGCGGATCACCGTGGGATCGGGGAAGTCGGCGTCGAGCACGGGGTTGGTGTACGGGACGGCGCCCGCCGCGGCCTGCGCCGTGCCCACCGGCGCGCGGGGGGGGGGAGCGGCGCAGGCGGGGAGCGCCGCGAGGAGCAGGAGGGCGTACCGTCGATTCATGACAGGGGGGCGGCTGTGAGGTTCCCGGCCGCCTCGATGCTCGCGCCGTCGGCGGCCACGCAGACGTAGACCCGGGGGTGCAGCCCGACCTGGGCCTGGTAGCGGGTCGCCACCTCGCGCGCGAACCCCTCCGCCGCGGCGCTCTCCACCAGCGCCACGGCGCACCCCCCGAAGCCCGCGCCGGTCATCCGCGCGCCGAAGCACCCCTCGTGCGCCTGCGCCAGCTCCACGATGGCGTCCAGCTCCCGGCGCGAGACCTGGAAATCGTCGCGCAGGCTGGCGTGGCTTGCGTTCATCAGGCGCCCCATCGTGGCCGCGTCCCCGCGCTCCAGCGCCTCCGCCGCCTCCAGGGTGCGCTGGTTCTCGGTGATCACGTGACGGGCGCGCCTGCGGATCCGCGGCTCCATCCGGTCGGCGCTGGCCTCGAACCGGTCCCGCTCCACGTCGCGCAGGGCGGGGACACCGAAGAAGGCGGCCGCGGCCTCGCACGCGGCGCGGCGCTCGTTGTACGCCGAGTCCACCAGCCCGCGCCGGGTGGCGGTGTCCATGATCACCACCGAGGCCCCGGGGGGGAGGGGGACCGCGCGCGTCTCCAGGGAGCGGCAGTCGATGAGCAGGGCGTGCCCGGCCTCTCCCGCGGCGGAGATCATCTGGTCCATGATCCCGCAGTTCACCCCCACCCACTGGTTCTCCGCCCGCTGCGCCAGCAGGGCCATCTCGCGCGGGTTCCAGGGGAGACCGGAGACCGCCGCGAAGGCGCGCGCCGTCGCCAGCTCCAGCGCCGCGCTGGAGGAGAGCCCCGCGCCGATCGGCACGTCCCCCGCCGTCACCCCCTCCCACCCCGCCAGGTCGCGGTCCTTCTTCAGGAGCACCCAGCCCATGGCC
>DATAAL010000385.1:0-5185 GCA_036260145.1 Longimicrobiaceae bacterium
CGCATGATGCGCCGCATCATCCCCCCCTCGGGCGCCCAGTGGACGCCGCGGAAGGGGTGCAGCTCCCGGTGCCGCAGGAGGTAGACGGCCATCGCCGCGAGCATCGCCCAGCGCACCAGGGTGGTGGCCCACCCGCTCCCCACCACTCCCATCGCGGGGACCCACCCCTCCACCCCGTGGATCAGCGCCAGGTTCCCGAGGATGTTGAGCCCCAACCCTACGAAGGTCATCACCATGGCGGGAGTGGTGATCCCCATTCCCTCCAGGTACTGGCGGAAGGCCAGGAAGAGCAGGGTGGGGGGGACTCCCCATGCCAGCGCGGCCATGTAGCGCCCCGCCAGCTCGGCCACCTCCGGCTTCTGCCCGAAGAGCCGGGCGATGGCACCCCCCTCCAGGGTGAGCCAGGTCAGTGGCACGCTCAGCACCAGCCCCAGCCAGAGCCCCTGCACCAGCACCTCGCGGCACCGCTCGCTGTCCCCCGCCCCGAAGGCCTGGCTCACCAGCGGGGTCATCCCCAGCACCGTCCCGGTGAAGAGCATCAGCAGGGCGATGAAGATGGCGCTCCCCAGCCCCGTGGCAGCGAGCGCGTCCGCCCCCAGCGGCCCCACCATGATGGTATCCGCGGTGGTCATCGCCACCTGCCCGATCTGGCTGACGACGATGGGAGCCGCGACCCACAGGAGCCGACGCAGCTCCCGGGCGAACAGGGCGCCGCGCCGCGGGGTACGTCGACGGGGCCGGGAAACGACGGGATCGGGGAGCGCAGTGGACATGCCGGGAGAGACGGCCGGAAAACGAAAGCCATCAAGATAAACGCATGCGCCCAAAAGCGGCACCCCGGGAAAGCAAAAGGGGCCCCGCAGGGTAGCGGAGCCCCTCGACGAAAGAACGTGAACGGCGGTGGTCACGGCCTCTCCGCAGGTGGCGGGAGAGACGGGTTCAGCCGCGGTCGGGGCCGGACGCTTCCCAGGCCGTCCGCTTTCGGTCCAGCGCCGGGCCCGGGCGGCGGCGCACCGCCCGCGCGGTCTTCCTCCCGCCTGAGAGGAAGGGGAGACGGAAGGCGAGGAGGAGGAGGAGCACGGCGCCGAAGATCAGGGGCTCGCGCAGGTCCTTCTTCACCAGCCAGAGGAAGTGGACCACGCCCAGTCCCGCGGCCACGTACACCAGCCGGTGCAGCTTCTGCCAGCGCTTCCCCAGCCGACGGATCATCCCCTGCGTGGAGGTGGCGGCCAGGGGTATCAGGAGGAGGAAGGCGGTGAACCCCGCGGTCACGTACGGGTGCTCCACCACGTCCTCCACGATGTAGGCCGGGGAGAGCTCCTGGTCGAAGAGGTAGGTCAGGAAGTGCAGGGAGGCATAGAAGAAGGCGAACAGCCCCAGGAGCCGCCGGAGCCGGACGGCCCCGTTCCACCCCGTGACCCGCCGTACGGGAGTCACGGCCAGCGTCACCAGGAGCAGCACCAGCGCGGTCTTCCCGGTGCGGTGGGTGATCTCCTCGATGGGCTCGGCGCCGAGCCCTCCGGTGAAAGCGTCGTACACCAGGAGCGCGAAGGGAGCCAGCGCCGCGATCCAGACGACGGGCTTGAGTCGTTCGATGCGGAGGGTCATCCGCCCCACCCCTCACCCGGCCCGCCGGGCCAGGAGGCGCCCCGCCGGCGCGGAGACCAGGACCCCACCGCCGATCACCAGGAAGAGGGTCTCGTACCAGTGCTCCAACCCGGGCCGGAGGGTCGCGGCCACCAGGGTCGCCGCGCAGGCGTAGAGGGAGGCAGTCAGCGCGCCCAGCGCAGCGCGGGGCACGCTGGCCGGCACCCCGAGCGTCACGCCCAGGGGGATCAGGAGCCCGGTGGCCGCGAGCGCGGCCGTGAGCGACACGGCCGCCGGATCGATCGCCTCGCCAGGCGCGGGAACCGGGAGGAGGAGCACCGACACGACCACCGCCATCCACGCCGCCCCCGCGAGCAGGAACGCGCCGCCCATCAGCGCCGCCCCCACCCGCTGCCGCCGTGCAAGGACCCGCCTGCCCTCGGGATCCAGCAGAAGGAGCAGGTCGAGGAGCGGCTCCGATGTCCACGAGGCGAGGATGCGGACGAGGCTGAAAGCGACCAGCACGGCCAGGAAGGTGAGGGAGGCGCCACGGGGAACCCCGTCGGTGGCCGCCTGCGCGAAGGCGGCGACGCTGAAATAGAGGAGGCCCCACGCCAGCCAGGCGGGGATGTCCTTAAGCGAAAGGAGGGCGGACTGGATCGCGGCATGGAGGGGATGCCTCGCCCGGAGCGCCTCCAGGAATCCCTGCCGCGCCTGGTCGAACCGAGGATCCAGCCGCAGGGCCTCGCGGAAGTGCTCCGCCGCCCTGCGGGGCGCCCGGCGGCGCAGCAGGGTCCACCCCAGGGTGGTATGGGTGTCGGGATTCTCGGGGTCGTGGGCGAGCGAACGGCGGAGCGTCGCCAGCGCCTCCTCCCCCCGCCCCAGCTCCCGCAGCGCACGGGCGCGGTAGTTGGCGCACTCCGCGTCGTAGGGGTCGATGCCGAGACCCCGGTCGGCCGCCTCCAGGGCCTCGGACCAGCGCAGCCGCCGCAGGAGGATGTACGCGAGCCCCGCCTGGTAGGGCGGGTAGTGCGGATCCAGGCGGACGGCCTCCCGGGCCGCCTCCTCCGCCTCCGCTTCCCACCCCGCCGCCATGAGCACCAGTCCGTGGGCGTAGTGCGCGTAGGCGAAGTCCGGCGCCAACCCCACGGCCTCCCGTGCCTCCCGCCGTGCCTCCTCATGCTGTCCCAGGTCGGAATGACAGATCGCCAGGAGCGCGTGCAGGTAGGAGTCCCCGGGCGACTCGCGGAGCCCCTCGATCAGCTCGCCCACCGCGTTCCGGAGACGGCCCTGCCGCATGAGGAGGAGCGCCCGCTCGTGGTACAGCCGTGCCATGAAGGGAGGTGGGAGTGAGGGGTACCGAACGGTGCTGCCTCCCAGGAATATCACCCCGGGCAGATCCCCGCGTACAGGTCCCCCTCGACGGCGGGGCGACAGCGGAACGGGGTACCGCGGGCCGGCCTGATCAGAAATTCCTCCGCAGATCCATCCCCGAGTACAGGCTCGCCACCTGGTCCGCGTACCCGTTGAACATCAGGGTGGGGCGGCGGCGCCACTCCCCGATGCGCCGCTCGCGCGCCTGGCTCCAGCGGGGGTGGTCCACGTCGGGGTTCACGTTGGCATAGAACCCGTATTCGTTCGGAGCGGCCAGGTTCCAGGCGGTCCTTGGCTGCCGGTCGGTCAGACGGATGCGGACGATGGACTTGATGCTCTTGAACCCGTACTTCCAGGGCACCACCAGGCGCAGCGGAGCCCCGTTCTGCGCGGGGAGCGGCTTCCCGTACAACCCGGTGGCGAGCAGGGTGAGCGGGTGCATGGCCTCGTCCAGGCGGAGTCCCTCCACGTACGGCCACTCCAGCACCGGACGACGCTGTCCTGGCATCTGCTGCGGGTCGTGCAGGGTGGTGAACTCCACGAAGCGGGCGCCGGGGGTGGGCTCCGCCCGGCGGAGGACGTCCCGCAGCAGGATCCCCTGCCAGGGGATCACCATGGACCACGCCTCCACGCACCGCAACCGGTAGGTACGGTCCAGGATGCGGTGCGGCCGCACCAGGTCCTCCAACAGGTAGCGCCCTGGCTTCCGCACCATCCCCTCGATGGCCACGGTCCAGGGGCGGGTGCGGAGGAGCCGGGGGGCGTACCGCGCCGGATCTTCCTTGTCGGTCCCGTACTCGTAGAAGTTGTTGTAGCGGGTGACGTCCTCGTAGGGTGTCGGCTCGTCCCCGGGTGCCTGCGCCCCCCCGGGCTCACACGCGGCGAGGACGCCTGGAGTACCGACGGCGGCCAGCGCCGCCGCGGAGAGAGTGCCCAGGAACTCGCGGCGGTTCTGGTACAGCGTCTCGTCCGTGATCTCGGAGGAGGGGATGTCGTCGGGCTTGCGGATCAGCATGGCTCGCGGGGTGCGGCCCGGGCGGGCGGCGGGACGGGCGCCCCGCCACCCGGCGAGGGGACGGAAGTTCTACCACCGGGCCGGCGTGCAAGGTTCCGGCCCGGCGCGGGGAGATCCCCGCGCCCCCTCCCCGTTATGCGGCCCTGCCCGGCTGAATCCGCATGGCCTCCAGCCGCGCGACCCGCTCCTCGGTGGGCGGGTGAGTGGAGAAGAGCCGCATCAGCCCGCCCCCGTACGCCGCCAGCGGGTTGACCTGGGCCAGCGGAGCGGCGGCCGGGGAGACGTGCATCGGGATCCGGTGCGCGGCCATGTCCAGCTTGCGCAGCGCGCCGGCCAGCGCCAGCGGCCGCCCGCAGATCTCGGCGCCCACGGCGTCCGCCTTGAACTCCCGCTGCCGGCTGATCGCCATCTGGATCAGGCTCGCCGCGATCGGCGCCACCAGCACCATCAGCAGCCCCCCGGCGCCGCCCTCCTCCTCGTCGTCGCGGCCGCCGAGCATCGCCCCCCACATGGCCATCTGGCCCAGGCCGGAGATGGCTCCGGCCAGGGTGGCGGTGACGGTCTGCAGGAGCATGTCGCGGTTCTTGATGTGCGCCAGCTCATGGGCGATCACCCCCTCCAGCTCCTCGCGCGACACCAGCCCCAGGATCCCCTCGGTGACGCACACCACCGCGTGCTCGGGGTTACGCCCGGTGGCGAAGGCGTTGGGTTGCGCGTGCGGGGCGATGGCCACGGTGGGCATGGGGAGCCCCGCCCGCTGCCGGAGCCGGTCCACCATGTCGTAGAACTCGGGCGCCTGGGCGCGGTCCACCACCTGCGCTCCGTACATGCGGAGCACCATGGACGAGGAGCCCCAGTACATGAAGAGGTTCATGGCCCCCGCGAAGACCAGGGCGATGATCATCCCGCCCTGGCCGCCGACCGCGCCCCCGACGACCGCCAGCAGGGCCGTGAGCCCCGCCATCAGGGTGAATACCTTGAGGTTGTTCATCGTGCCGCAGCTCCATCGGTGAAGGGTACAAGCGCGAAGGCGAGGCCCTCGCGCTGCCGAGGTGCTCGTACGCCTCGGCGACCGCGAAGGTCTCGCCTGTTCACTCGCGAACCCGACCGGACCGTGCGCCTGTCCGGCGCAGTCTTGACGATCCGGCCGCACGGGACGGTCCCGCGTGGCTACTCCCCTTCGATCTCGTCTCCTACGCATTCAGCAAC
>DATAAL010000386.1:0-2672 GCA_036260145.1 Longimicrobiaceae bacterium
CCCGGGGGCCGCTCGCTTCTTTGTGCGCAGCACACGGATCCGCCCGGCACGATCTCGTTGATTTCGGCGGCACGTCTGGTTGTGGAGGTGCTTCGGCCGCGAGCCGGGCAGCTCGCCGGAAGCGGTGGTGGAATGGCTCCATCCGGGACGATCGCTGTGGCAGGTCTCCGAGCCGGTCCACCGTTGCGCCGGAGCACCTGATGGCGATGATCCTTGCTCTAACCCGGTCCACGACGTATCTAGAGACTCGGCAGGCCGGTCACTCGCCATCCGCCCGCGTGCGGTCGTTGACGATCACCCGTGCCGGTGATCCTCTCGACACCGGGGAAGCTGCGTCACCTCCCGATCGTGCGTACTTCCCGCCACGTTGAGTGGCCACGCCCCGCCGTGCTCGTGCGAGCGTCTTCGCTGAACAACGCACCTTACCGATACCCGCTTGATCCGCATCAGTCGGCTCCGTGACCACCGGGGCGAGGAGCTTCCCCCGCTCCGGGAGCAGTTCGTGACGTTACGCTACGTACCCCGCTTCCTGGGCATGGTGTGGCGGACGCAGCCCGTGTACGGAACCGTGATCATCGTGCTCCGGGTCCTGCGCTCGCTCGGCCCGGTCGCGCTCCTCTGGGTCGGCAAGCTGATCGTCGACGGCGTGATCGCCAACGTGGGCGCCGCTGACCCCGACTGGGCGTACCTGGGTCGCCTCGTGGCTCTGGAGTTCGGCATCGCCCTCCTCATGGAGGTGCTCGCCCGGGGCTCCTCGGTTCTGGAGGGCCTGCTCGGCGACCTCTTCGGCAATCGGATGTCGGTCCGTCTCATGGAGCACGCCGCGACCCTGGACCTGGAGCAGTTCGAGAATCCCAGGTTCTACGACTCCCTCCAGAGGGCGCACCAGCAGACTACGGGGCGCGTGGCGATCCTGAGCACCCTGTTCGGAGTCGGCCAGACGATGCTGACCCTGGTCTCGCTGATCGTGGGGCTGGTCGCCTACAACGCCTGGCTGCTGATCCTCATGGTCGCGGCCGTCATCCCCTCCTTCCTCGGGGAGACCCACCACGCAGCGAACAGCTATTCGCTCTTCTTCCGATGGACGCCGCAGCGTCGGGAGCTCGAATACCTCCGGCTCGTGGCCTCGAGCACCGCGACGGCCAAGGAAGTCCAGCTGTTCGGCCTCTCGGACTACTTCATCCGTCGCTACCAGCGGCTCGCGGACAGGTACTACGGCCACCACCGGGACATCGTGGTTCGACGGGCGCTCACCGGTGCGGTGCTCACCGGGCTGTCGATGCTGGCGTACTACGGTGCGCTCGTATTCATCGTGGCGCAGGCAGTGGGCGCGGCCATCAGCATCGGCACGATGACCTTTCTCATCGGCTCCTTCGACCGCTTCCGGAGCCTCGTCTCGGCGACCCTGCTGCAGGGGGCCAGGATCTACGAGGAGAGCCTCTTCCTCTGCGACCTGTACTCGTTTCTCGAGATGCGTCCCAGGCAGGCGCGACCCCGCGATCCGCAGCCGCTGCCTGTCCGGATCCGTGAGGGGTTCGTCTTCGAGGATGTCGGCTTCCGCTACCCCGACACCGAGAACTGGGCCGTCCGGAACGTGTCCTTCCACCTCGCACCGGGTGAGCGGCTTGCGCTCGTGGGAGAGAACGGCGCGGGGAAGACCACGCTGGTGAAGCTGCTGACCCGTCTCTACGATCCCACCGAGGGCCGCGTCCTCCTGGACGGGGTCGACCTGCGCGAGTACGACCCGGTCGAGTTCCGTTCCCGGATCGGCGTGATCTTCCAGGACTTCGTGTGCTATGACATGACCGCCCGCGAGAACGTGGCGGTCGGGCGCATCGAGCTTGAGCACGATCATCACCGCATCGTCGAAGCCGCGCGGAAGAGCCTCGCCCTGGGGGTGGTGCAGCGCCTTGGTGGCGGCTTCGACCAGATGCTGGGCCGACGCTTCGAAGGCGGAGCGAACCTCTCGGGCGGGGAGTGGCAGAAGATCGCCCTCGCCCGCGCGTACATGCGCGACGCCAGCCTCCTCATCCTCGACGAGCCGACCGCCGCGCTCGACGCCCGCGCGGAATACGAGGTCTTCGAGCGCTTCAGCGATCTCACCCGAGGAAAGATGGCCGTGCTGATCAGCCACCGCTTCTCGACGGTGCGCATGGCCGACCGGATCCTGGTGCTCGACGGCGGTCGGGTGATCGAGGAGGGCAGCCACGAGGAGCTCACCCTCAGGAGTGGACGCTACGCCGAGCTCTTCTCGCTGCAGGCCGCGGGGTACCGGTAGCCCGGGGCACCCGGGAGCGGTCATCGGGGTGCGGTGCCGCAAGAGGAGGCTCGACGCCGCGGTAGCGGGCCTCCTTTACCTGCAGAGACAGTGGAACGAGGCAAACCCTCCCAGGTTGGGGTTTGGATCCCAGGCAGGTGGCACGGATGGATCGGGCAGGAGCTCCGCGAAGGAATCCAGCAGAGCTTCCAGGGCGGCCTGGATCTCGATCCGGGCGATATTTGCCCCCGGACAGCGGTGGGTCCCGAAGCCGAACGCGATGTGCGGATTGGGCTGGCGCTCCGGAACCAGGCAGTGCGGTTGTGCGAAGCCCTGTAGGTCGCGATTGGCGGCCTCCAGGAACAGGAATACCTTCTCTCCCTTCCGAATCACATGATTCCCCGGAAAGTCCCTG
>DATAAL010000387.1:0-2911 GCA_036260145.1 Longimicrobiaceae bacterium
CCCCCGGCGCCGCGGGAAGTTTCCGGTGGCTCGACGGGATCTTCGGAGCCGTTTCTCCTCCGTCAGCCGACCGGAGCCGGGATCAGAAGGTGCTGAGCGCCCCCAGCTCCCTCTCGATGTTGGCCATGGAGCTGAACACGAACTGCGTGGTGCTCCCGCCCCACAGCAGCCCGTAGAAGGTCACGTTGCCGCCGCTCCCGGACCAGTAGAATACCGGGGACCCGCTGTCGCCGCTGTTCACCGCCGCGCCCACAATGTTCTGGCAGAGCTGCGTTATGTCCGATCCGGAGACGTTGACGTTGGCGCAGGTGCTGCTCACCCGTCCGTACGTCCACCCCGTGGTGCGGCCGATCTTGTCCAGGTACTCGCCCACCACCGGGTTGGCCTTCTCCGCGGTGATCGAGAAGCGCGGGTTCGCGGCATCGATGGTGATGGAGCCGGCGGAGGTGGTACCATAGGAGGTGGTGCGGGCAATCTTGCCGAAGTTGGAAGTCGCGGTGGAGGTGTAGTTCCCCCGCGAGCTGTCGCTGTAGCGGCAGCGGCGCCCCGCCGGGCACGACCCGCCGGTCCAGTAGGTCGGGTCGGCCACCTCGGTCCCGATCCGGTAGGAGGAGCTGGCGGTGGTCGGGGCGTAGTGCGCGGTGCTCTCCACCCCGCCCTGCGTGTTGGTGCAGTGCGAGTTGGTAATGTAGCTGCGCGTGCTCCCCGAGTACACGTTGGCGCCCATGGTGCACAGGTAGCTCCCGAAGGCGATCTGCATGGCTCCCTCCACGGGGCGGACGTAGTCGCGGAGCGTCGCCAGGAAGCGGATCGGCTCCGTCTCGCTCACGACCACCGCCGCCGCAGGGACTCCCAGCGAGGCGAGCCTCGCCTCCACCTCCGGCCTCACCGCGGCGCTCTCAACGCCGATACGGAGCCGGTTGGTGGCCTCGTCGATGTCGGTGAAGACCACCCCAGACAGAGCGAGTACCGCCGGGAGCCTCTCGTGCCACCCCTGGAGCTGCCGGAACTCGTACTGCCCCTGGCGCACCACCATGGCGGGCGCGGCGCTCCCCTTGCCGCGCGCGGCGGCCCGCGGCTCGCGCAGCACGGAGGCGAGTGCGGCCTCGGCGTTGCCGCGCTGCGAGGGGTCCGTGAGGTACACGTTCAGGTTCCCGTCCGCGTCGTAGAAGTACCCGCCGAAGCCGGGGACCTGGCGGTTCAGGCCGGCGAAGCGGTCGTCCAGGCTCTGCCCGTGGGTGAGCCCCTGCTCGCGGCTCAGGCTCGGGCTCTCCTCCGGCACGGCTCCGGCCGGGTTGGAGGTATCCGAGCACCCCGCGGCGACGAGCACCAGCGCGGCGGTGATCCCCCGCGAGGCAGTTCTGCTCTTCAGCATCGTCTTTCTCCGTCTTGTGCGGTGAACGATGGAGAACCGCGGCCCGGCGCGGACCGGGCCCGCGCCAAAACCTGGCAGTAAATAAGCCATGAGCGGACCGAACCGCTCCCCCTCCGGATCTGCTTGCACCGCAACAGCTTGACGGAAAACGACGGAGCGGCGGAGGATCTCTCCGTCGCTCCGGGCGCACCGAATCGGTGCGGAGCCGCGGCGCGGCTGTTCCAATCGGGTGCGGAGCTGCCGGGCCGGCGATCCTCCCGGGGAGTGCCGGCCGGCGCTTACCCCAGCGCCTGCCTGATGCGCTCGCCCAGGGGACGGCTGATCCCCGGGGTGTCGGCGATCTCGTCCGCGCTCGCCTGGCGAAGGCTCCACAGCGTCTGGAAGCGGTCGGTCAGCGCCCGCACCTGACGCGCGTTGACCCCCTCCACTCCCTCAAGCGTGGCCGCCAGCCGCTCCCGCTCCAGCGCCATCCCCACGGCGGCAGCGTCCGACACGTCGTGTCCCTTGCCACGCAGGTCGTCCAGCAGCCCCAGCCAGTCCTGGTGCCCCCATCCCTGCGGGCGCGCCGACACGAAGTCGCGCAGCTCCGCCTGGAGCCCCCCGCCCCGGCCCCCGCGAGCCGTGCCGGCTCCCCGGGTCTTCCGGGCCGTCTTGGCGGTGGCTCCCCCCGCGCCGGCTCCACCTGCGCCGGCCCCGGCGGCACGCTTGGATGCGGCCTTCCCGGCCGCCGCACCGGTGGTCCCGCCCTCCGACGCGCCGCCGGCCGCGGACTTCGTCGCGGTCCTGGTGGCGGCTTTCTTAGCGGTGCTACCGGCGGGCGTGGCCCCCGGGGTCGCGCGCTTCGCCTCGCCGTCCTTCGCGCCCTTTCCCCTGGTGGAATCGGTCTTCGCCATGGGCTTCCGTCTCCTGGTGGTGATGTGACGGCCGGTGCCCCCGGCCGGGATGGACTCAGTCCGCCTCGCGCTTCAGGACCAGGATCGCCAGCGGCGGGAGGACCAGGCAGGCGGAGTGCTCGCGGCCGTGCTCGGGAACGGGCTCCGACTCCACGGTCCCCGCGTTCCCCAGGTTGCTCCCCCCGTAGATCTCCGCGTCGCTGTTCAGCAGCTCCAGGTACCTCCCCGGGCGGGGGAGACCCACCCGGTACCCGCCGCGCGGAACCGGGGTGAAGTTGCACGCGAACACCAGCTCCTCCCCGGCCTCCCGCGCCCGCCGCACGAAGACGATGACGGAATTATGGACGTCGTGGAAGTCGATCCACTCGAACCCCTCGTGCGAGAAGTCGGTCTCCCAGAAGGCGGGTTCGCGCCGGTACAGCCGGTTCAGGTCGCGCATGAAGCGCTGCATCCCCGCGTGCCCCGGCTGGTCCAGGAGGTGCCAGTCCAGCGAGCGGGATTCGCTCCACTCCCGCCACTGGGCGATCTCCCCGCCCATGAAGAGGAGCTTCTTCCCGGGGTGCGCCCACATATAGCCCAGCGCCAGGCGGAGGTTGGCGAGCTTCCGCCAGGCATCCCCGGGCATCTTGTTCACCAGCGATCC
>DATAAL010000388.1:0-22209 GCA_036260145.1 Longimicrobiaceae bacterium
CCCCCCCCCCCCCCCGCTTCCGGACCGGACAGCTCACAGGAAGGGGTTCATGCCAATCAGTCCACGCGGCGCCTGCCGGATCTGCCTGGCACTAGGGACCGCGGCAGCGCTCGTGGCGGGCGTCGAGTCCGCGCCCGCGCAGCAGCCCCGCCCCAACATCGTCTTCCTCTTCTCCGACGACCACGCCGCGCACGCCATCTCCGCCTACCGGCGGCACCTGGCGTACGGGGCGCGGCTCCCCGACACCCCGAACCTGGACCGCCTGGCCGCGTCGGGGATGCTCTTCCGCAACGCCTTCGTCACCAACTCCATCTGCGGCCCGGCCCGCGCCGCCGTGCTGACGGGGCAGTATGGGCACCTCAACGGGGTGATGACCAACCGGGAGCCGTTCCACCCCGACAACGTCACCTTCCCGAAGCTCCTCCGGGCGGGCGGGTACCGGACGGCGCTCTTCGGCAAGTGGCACCTGAAGAGCCGGCCGCAGGGCTTCGACCACTACGAGATCCTCGCCGGACAGGGGCCGTACTACAACCCCACGCTGCACACGGCGACGGACACCACGCGCCACACCGGCTACACCCTGGACATCGTCACCGACCGGGCCCTGGAATGGGTGCGGATGGAGCGGGACGCGCGGAAGCCGTTCCTGCTGATGCTCCACTTCAACGCACCGCACCGCTGGTGGGACCCGGGGCCCGACCAGTTAGGGCTGTACCGCGACACGGTGTTCGCCGAGCCGGCCACCCTCTGGGACGACGCCTCCGGGCGGGCGTCCCCGGCCCGGGACCCGGAGATGAAGATCACCCTGGACCTGTTCGACCGGGACCTGAAGCTGGAGGCGCCGAACAACCTCACCCCCGCGCAGCGCGCCGCGTGGGACGCGGCCTACGGCCCCGAGAACGAGGCTTTCCGCGCGGCCGGGCTCACCGGGAGGGAGCTGACCCGCTGGAGGTACCAGCGCTACATCGCCGACTACGCACGGGTGGTGGCCGCCCTCGACGCACAGGTGGGGCGGGTCCTCGACGCCCTCGACCGGGCGGGACTGGCCCGGAACACCGTCGTGGTCTACACCTCCGACCAGGGGTTCTTCCTGGGGGACCACGGCTGGTTCGACAAGCGCTGGATGTACGAGGAGTCGCTGCGCACGCCGCTCCTGGTGCGCTGGCCGGGAGTGACGGCGGCCGGGTCGGTGAACGAGGAGCTGGTGATGAACCTGGACCTGGCGGAGACCTTCCTGGAGATCGGTGGCGTGCCGGTGCCGGCGACCATGCAGGGACGGAGCCTGGCGCCGCTCCTGCGCGGCCGCACCCCCCGCGACTGGCGGGACGCCATCTACTACCAGTACTTCGAGTATCCGGGGTGGCACTCGGTCCGCCGGCAGTACGGGGTCCGCACCCGGAGGCACAAGCTGATCCACTACTACGAGGTGGGGGAGTGGGAGCTGTTCGACCTGGACCGCGATCCCCACGAGCTCGGCAACCTCTACGACAGCCCGCTCTACCGCGACGTCGTACGCGATCTGAAGGCGACGCTGGAGCGGCTCCGGAGGGAGTTCCGCGTCCCGGAGCGCGACCCCGTTCCCTACCTCCCCTCCGACGTGCCGCCCGAGTACCGCCGCCCGGGCGCGGTTCCCGACTCGCGGCCGGACACCGCGAAGGCCGGGGAGGAGGCGCACCGGCACACCCGCTGATCCGGGCGCCCCTCCGTCATGCCCCCGCCAGCGCCACTTCCCCCGCCGGAGACGCCGCCGCGCGCAGCGCCTGCACCCGCGCGGGATCGGCCGAGGGGCTCTGCCAGACCAGCCGGAGCTGCGGGGCGCTCACGAAGGCGTCCGGCTCCAGCACCACCCGCCGCAGCCCGAAGACGCGCTTCTCCAGCGGCGAGACGTCCACCGCCCAGCCGAGCGACCTGTAGCAGTAGTAGACGAACTCGGAGCAGGAGAGCTGCGCGAAGTCGTTGAAGTTGAAGCGGAAGTCGTACGGCTGCCCCAGCTGGCGCAGCGCCACCTCGCGGATGCAGGACCACGCCTCCTCGAAGGGCACCGTCTCCCCCCGCTCCAGCCGCCCGGAGAGCGCCCGCTCGGGCTCCGAGAGCCTCCCGGCCTCCCGCAGCGGCGCCGCCGCCGGGGCGCGGGAGAGGAGGGCGGGGAAGCGCATGATCGCCAGGTAGTCGCACCGGCAGAAGTTGAGCAGGTCCTCCATGAAGATCCCCTCCGCCATGGAGTGGATCACCATCTGCTCCCCCGTCCGGAAGCCCGCCTCCACCCGCGCCTCCTCCACCGGATCCTCGCACCGGGGGCGGTGCTCCCGCGCCACCTCCCCCAGGTAGAGCCCGACGTGGCTGAAGTACCCGGGGATGAAGTACCCGTCCAGGTAGCTCAGGTATCCCCGCACCAGCACGTCGCCAGGTCGGGCTACCCGCATCACCTCGCGCATGGCCTCCCCCTTCACCCGGTAGCTCCCGGGGTCGTAGAGGAGGAAGAGCGGCCACCTGAACACCTTGATGTCGCCGAAGACGGTGAGGGTCTTTTCCAGGATTCCGGTGGGCATGGAGCCTCCTACAGGCGTTTGTAGCGACCGGCATCCAGGTCGCGCTGGATTGCCTCGGTGCGCAGGGAGGGCCGGACCAGCAGATCGCGCTCGCTGAGCGGCCGGAGGAAGGGATCGTGTCTCGCGGAGACGGGACGGGCGGTGTCGGGCGTCACCTCCCGGCAGTCGGCGAAGTCGACCTCGAACTGACGGCGGACCGCGAGCGGGAACTCCCCGCCGTACACCACCACGTTGCTCTCCGTGTGATGGAAGGCGGATCCGCGCGCGATGTTGTAGGAGCCCACCGAGGCCACCACGTCGTCGATGACCAGGTTCTTGGAGTGGAAGGCGCCGGGCTTCTGCCACTCGAAGACGCGGACCCCGTTGCGGAGGAGCCAGGGAAAGTGGTTGCTACTCTCCCAGTACATCCACCCCAGGAGGCCGTACGCCATCAGGGTCCGGGATGCGTGACTGGAGTTGGTGATCAGGCGGACCTCCACGCCGCGCTGCGCGGCGGCGGCCAGCGTCTCCCCGAGGATGCGTGGCGGGCGGATCCCGTGGCACCCCCAGTAGATGTACCGCCGCGCCTCGCGGAAGAGCTGCAGCAGCGCCTCGGTGAGGCGCAGGCGCTCCTCGTCGAACGGCTTGTGGGGGATGTAGCGGATGCGCTCCGTCCCCGTCACGGGGAGCGGAGGGAGGTAGTCCGCACCCTCCTCCCGGAGCAGGATCTCCTCCCGCTCCCGGAACTCCCGGTAGTGCCGCTCCCGGTCGAACCCCGGTTGTCGGCGGGCGGAGTGCTCCGCCTCCATCGCCTGGTACAGGAAGAAGTCGTGGAGGAAGCGCCGCTGGATGTCGCCCACCACCGGTCCCGTCAGGTATACGTCCGAGTCCCTCCAGGCCTTCGGGTCGCGCCCGCCGTGTGCGTACTTGTTGCCCCAGTTGATCCCGCCGAGGATCGCCTCACGCCCGTCCACCACCAGGTACTTCTCGTGAAAGTGCCGCCTGAGCTTCAGCTTGGCGGTGCGGGCGACCTGCCGGAGGGGGTGTCCGCGGCGCAGGTCGGGGATCCAGTCGCGGCTCATCCGGTGGTACCGGATCACCTCTGCCCCGGCGCGCTCCATGTCCCGGAGGAGCCCTCCCGCGAAGGTGCTGAGGAGCACGCCGTCGTCGAAGATCATCCGGACCCGCACCCCTTCGCGCGCCTTGCGACAGATCAGGTCGCGCAGGTAGGCGCTCGTCTCGTCCCTCATGATGGAGAATGCCACCACGTGGATGCTGTGGCGCGCCTTCTCCAGCAGCTCCCAGCGGAGCCGGTACGACTCCAGCCCGCTCGGGAGGAGTGTTACCGAGTTCCCCTCGCGCACGGTGGTATCCGTCAGCGCGTCGCACTCCGACTCGAGCTCCGGCGTCAGAATGGGATGGGTGGAGGCGTCCGGGGTGAGGACGGGCATGGTGCCGGGGAGGGTGGGGGGTGAGGCAAGGGAACGGGAGAGCACGCCCGGACCACAGGTGTCCTCTTCCATGCTAACGCCCCGCAGGAGAGGAGGCAACCGGGACCTATGCGCGCCCGGCCCGGCGGGGTACGGTTGGGACTACCCGTGTGACAGGGATGTCTCACCGGCTTCGGCCAGCCTCTCGACGAGCTTCCGGCTTCTACGGGGCCAAAGGGGGATCCGCCGAGGAGCGGGTCAGAGCCGGGAAGGTCGAGGTGTGCCACTGCGCCTTTCTCCCGAGTCGGCCCGCTTCTGGTGATCCGGCCATCTACGAGACCGACCAGGCGACCATGTACGAGATGATGACCCGGCGCCCCGCCGGCGGTCCGCAAAGCGAAACGCCCCGTCTCCGCGCTGCGGAGACGGGGCGTCGCCATCGTTCCGGTGTCGCCGAACATGCCGGGAAGGCAGTTTGAAGCCCGATACAAGATCGATGGGTGGCATCCCCGCGGATTCTGCGGTGTCCTCGCGGACTCCACATCGGCTGCGGGCTCAGCCCCCGGCTTCAGAGGGGTAGGCTCAAACGTCGAATCTCCCCGGCCATGTTCAACGAGCTGTAAATCTATGTGATTGCGTACCTTGTGTCAAGGATGGCCGGGGATCAGGCGGCCTGGAGAAGGGGAGGCTCCGGTTGCGCGGCCGGCTCCTCGCGGGGGAGACCCGCGGCGATCCGCCGGGCGAGGGCCTCCAGCCGGGGAGTCATGTGCGCGGCCCGCATCTTCTCGGGTGCGTGCGCCGCCAGGCTGGCTGCGGCGCGGATCAGGGCGACGTCGGCGGACGTGAGCTCCACTGCAGGATCTCTCTTCCAGGGAAAGGTGGTTTCGCTGCGATCTGGTACACCTTCGGCGGACTTACGGTCCCCTGTCCCCCCCTCCTGGCTCCATCTCAGGTGGCCATGCACGGTGAAGGGGTCGGCCCGGTGCCGGCGGAGCTGGAGGTGGTGTACGAGGACGTACCCACGTGGGGACGGGACGGGGTCGTCCGCGGCGTTTGCCGCTCTCCCGGGGCGCCGCTAGCTTGCCTTCGGCTCCACTGTTCCACTCCCGCTCCCGGAGATCGTCCATGCCGGATGCAGCCGACCTCCTCGTGTTCATGGCGGCCGGGCTGGCCCTGAACCTCACCCCCGGGCCGGACATGCTCTACGTCATCGCCCGGAGCGCCGCCGAGGGGCGCGCGGCGGGGATCGTCTCGGCGCTGGGGATCACGGCGGGAGGGCTGGTGCACACCCTGCTGGTGGCGCTCGGTCTGGCCGGCGTGCTGGAGACCGTCCCCGTGGCGTACGACGCGGTGCGCTACGCGGGCGCCGCCTACCTGATCTACCTGGGCGTCCGCATCCTCGCCCGGCGTGAGGAGGCGTCCGCGGGGAGGCCGGAGCTGCGGCGCGCGAGCCTCGGCGCCGTCTTCCGCCAGGGGGCGGTGACGAACGTGCTCAACCCCAAGGTCGCGCTGTTCTTCCTCGCCTTTCTCCCCCAGTTCGTGGACCGGGAGGCGGGAAACGCCGCCGTACAGCTCCTCTTCCTGGGCGTCCTGTTCAACACCTCCGGCACCCTGGTGAACGTGTCCGTGGCGCTGGCGGCCAGCCGGGCGGGCGAGTGGTCGCGGAGCCGGCTCGGCGCCTCGGCCCTGTTCCAGAAGCTCACGGGGATCGTCTTCCTGGGGCTCGGACTCCGGCTCGTGCTCTCCCGGCGCCCCTAGCCGCATCTGCCCGGATGCGCTATCACGACCTCTCCCTCCCAGCCGAACGCGGGGAGGTGCGCGAAGCGGGGTGCCGTCGCTATCTTTCCCTGCATCCGATCCTTTCCCCCAGGAAGTCCAGAGGTCTTCGATGAGCGTTCTTCGGTTCCGGAGAGGCCTGGTCATCGGTGCGGCCATGCTCTCCACGGGCATCACGGCCGCGTGGGCGTACGAGCCGGCGGCCAGCGGACCGGTGGTCACCGTGTACAAGACCCCCTCCTGCGGCTGCTGCAGGAAGTGGGTGGACCACCTCCGCAGCCACGGTTTCCGCGTCACCAGCCACGACATGGCGGACGTCCAGCCGATCAAGCGCCGCCACGGCGTCCCGGGCTCGGCGGCGTCGTGCCACACCGCGCTGGTGGGCGGCTACGTGGTGGAGGGGCACGTCCCCGCGGACGTGATCCAGAAGCTCCTCCGGGAGCGTCCCAGGGTCGCGGGGGTCGCCGTACCCGGGATGCCGATGGGGTCGCCCGGGATGGAGGGCCCGTACAGCGAGCGCTACGACGTGGTCAGCTTCGACCGCAGCGGGAAGACGGCGGTCTACGTCCGGCGTTGACCGGCCGCGTCCGCACCCCCGGAGCTGGCGGGTGAGCTGGATCGAGGCCGTAGCCGTGGGCTTCGGGATCGTCAGCGTCTACCTGAGCGTCCGGCAGAACATCTGGAGCTGGCCCACGGCGATCGTCAACGTGACGCTCTACGTGGTGGTGTTCTTCCGCGCGCGGCTGTACGCGGACATGGGGCTGCAGGTGGTGTACATCGCCCTCAACGCCTACGGCTGGTACCAGTGGCTGTACGGGGGCAAGGGGCGGACGGCGCTCACGGTGTCGCGGACCTCGCCCCGCCTGGGGGCGCTGCTGGTGGGGGTGGGGGGCGTGACGGCGGTGGTGCTGGGGACGCTCCTGGCGCGCTTCACCGACGCGGCCATCCCGTACCTGGACTCCCTCACCACCAGCACCAGCCTGGTGGCGCAGTGGATGATGAGCCGCAAGAAGCTGGAGAACTGGCTGGTATGGGTGGCGGTGGACGTGGTCTACGTCGGGATGTTCATCTCCCGGGAGCTGTACCTGACCGCCGGGCTGTACGCGGTGTTCCTGGTGCTGGCGGCGAAGGGATACCTGGAGTGGAGGCGCGCGCCCTCCCTCCTGCACGGCGGGGCGCGGCCCGCCCCCGCCGCCTGACCTCCATGGCCCGGCGCCCCGAGACTCTCTCCTCCGTACGTCGCGTGAAATCCCTCTTCCGCCTCCTCCCGGGTGTGCTCGCCACACTGGCCCTCCCGGCACTGGCCGCCGCGCAGGACGTCGTCCCCGACACCGCGGACGCGGTGCGGATCTGCGCCGGGGGCGATTTGACCCTGGGGACCAACCTGACCCCGGAATGGGTGCACGGCGCCTCGGCCAGGTACAGGATACGGGTGGATCCGTACCCGGACCCGGACTCGCTGCTGACCCCGCTCCGCCCCCTGCTGGCGGACGCGGACATCGTGCTCCTCAATGTGGAGGGAGCCATCGGCGAGGGCGCCGCCCCCCGCAAGTGCGCCCCCGGCTCCACCCGGTGCTACGCTTTCCGGCAGCCGACGGGGACGGCGGCGGCACTGCGCCGGGTGGCGGACAGCGCCGAGGTGGTGGGGAACGTGGCCAACAACCACGCCGGGGACGCTGGACGCCCGGGGTGGCGGACCACGATGCACCACCTGGAGGCTGCGGGGGTCCGGGTGACCGGGGCCGACACCCTGGCCACGCTGGTGGCCACACCGCGCGGGGACACGGTGGCATTCCTGGGGTTCAGCGTGTGGGTGGGGCCGAGTGCGCGGGACCTGGCGGCGGTCCGGCGGCACGTGCGCCGCGCCGCGGAGCGCTACGCGCGGGTGGTGGTGACCATGCACATGGGCGCGGAGGGGGTGCGGGCGCAGCGGACTCCCGACACCACGGAGGTCTTCTACAACGAGGACCGGGGGAACATGGTGGCGTTCGCGCGGGTGGCGGCGGAGGCGGGGGCCTCCCTGGTGGTGGGGCACGGACCGCACGTGATGCGCGCCGTGGAGTGGTACAGCGGGACGCTGGTGCTGTACTCGCTGGGGAACCTGCTCACCTACGGTCCGTTCTCCCTGGCGGAGCCGCTGAACCGGGGGGCGGTGGCGTGCGCCTCGCTGGACGCGGCGGGTCGGGTGGTGTCGGCGGTGCTCCGGCCCACGCGGCAGTGGCTGCCGGGGCGGGTGGGCGCGGACCTGAGCGGGCGGGCGGTGGTGCTGGCGGATTCGCTCTCCCGGCTGGACTTCCCGGAGAGCGGGGCGACGATCGAGCCGGACGGGCGGATCGTGGTTCCTTCCGCGCGGGTGGGAGGGACGGAGACGCCGCGGGCGGTGCGGAAGAGCGGGGGGAATTAGCGGGAGGCGAGGGCGGTGTCGCCCTCGGCCTCGTTCTCCGCGAGGAGGCGGCGGACCCCCATCCAGGCGCGGACCAGCGAGGACTCCCGGCGCTCCAGCCGGCTCTCGACGATGCGTCCCGCGTAGCTGCTGGCGTGGACGTAGCGCCCGTCGCCGATGTAGATCCCCACGTGGGTGATCCGTCCTCCCCTGCCGAAGGTCAGGAGGTCGCCGACGCGGAGGCGCGACACCTCGCGGGGGACCTCCCGGCCCACGCGCGCCTGCTCCTCGGCGGTGCGGGGGAGCTGGACGTTCAGGGCGCGCATCAGGTAGCGGGTGAAGCCGCTACAGTCGAACCCGCGCTCGGGGTCGGTCCCGCCGAACAGGTAGCGCCGTCCGAGCTGGGCGCGGGCCAGGGCGGCCACCGAGTCGCGCCGGGCGGCGGCGGAGGGCCGGGAGCCGGCGGGCTGCTGCGCGTTCAGGGGATCCGGGGCCGTGGCGAGGCCCACGCCGAGGAGCGCGAGGAGGAATGTCCGCATGGGAGGCGAGGACCGGTGCAGTGCGCGGGGACGGGGGAGCGGCGTCGGGCACTGCAACCACGGGCGGCAGGGAGGGAGAGCCGCCGGATGACGCCGGGCGATGGTCCTTCAGGGTGTGGAGCGATGGCGCACGATACGCCGTCCGGCACCCCGCGTCAAGACTGATCTCCCTCGCCGCCGGGGATCTCCCCGGCGGCTCGCAGGTGCGGGCCCCGATCGGCTGGTGACCCATCCCTCGCTTTCGCACAGGAGCCCGATGCCCCGACGACTGGTTTCCGCCCTGCTGCCGTGCCTGCTGGTCCTCCCCGCCTCCGGGGCGTGCGCCGCCGCGCAGCGCGCCGGGACCCCGGTCCCCGCCTCCGTGGCCGCCCCGGACACCGCGGCGCTCCGCGGCTCGCTGGAGGAGGCGATGCGCGGCTACCCCGGGGTCGCCGGGGTGGCGGTGCGGAACCTGAGGACGGGCGAGTCGCTCTCCGTCCGCGGGGGCGAGACCTTCCCCACCGCCTCGCTGATCAAGGTGGCGGTGCTGGTCACCCTGCTCGACGAGGTGCGCAGGGGGGCGATCCGGCTGGAGGAGAGGATGGGGATGATCGCGCGGGACCGGGTGGGCGGGTCGGGGGTGCTCCGGTACATGGAGCCGGGGCTCCCGCTGACCGTGGGAGACGCGGCGTGGCTGATGACCACCATCTCCGACAACACCGCCACCAACCTGATCCTGGACAAGATCAACATCCGCACGGTGTGGGCGAAGATGGACTCGCTGGGGCTCCCGCACACCCGCGTCCACTCCAAGACCTTCCTGCGCTCCACCTCGGTGGCGATGGACTCGTCGGTGAAGTACGGGCTGGGGGTCACCACCCCGGAGGAGACGGTGCGCCTCTTCGAGCTGCTGCACCGGGGGAGGGCGAACTCCCCGGCGCTGGACTCGCTGGCGCTGGCGATGCTCCGCGCCAACCAGGACGGGACCAAGCTGACGCGCTGGCTCCCGGAGTCGGTGCCGGTGGCGCACAAGAGCGGGGACGTGGACCGCTCCCGCAACGACTGCGGGATCATCTACGGCCCGGAGGCCCCGGTGGCGCTCTGCGTGATGACGCGCGAGAACCAGAGCACCACCTACGCGGTGGACGCCCCCGCGCACCTCCTGATCGGGAGGATCGCGAGGGAGGTGTTCCGGCACTACAACCCCTCGGCCACGCTCCCGCCGCTGCCCGAACCGCCACGGTAGGCATGAGACCGCACACATCCATCAGGGGGAGGTGAAATGGTTCGCCTGATCGGTTACGCAGGGGCGATCCTGGGCTCCGTCGTGCTCGTCGCGTCGGTGGCGAGCTTCGTGGCTCTGGGGAGGGCGGAAAGGCTCACCCGCGAGTACCTGACCACGCGCGGCGTGCTCGACGGGTGGCTGCTCGTCACCTGGATCCTGCTGGTGTGCGGGTCCGTGGGACTGCTGGCCGGCGCCTCGTGGGCCCCGCTCGCGGTCCGCGCCTTCCTGGCGATGCTGGTGCTCTGGAGTCTCTGGTACGTCGGGGCGAACCTCTACACGCTGAGGGGTCTCTCACCGGAGGTCCCGGTGAACTGGACGTCCACTGTCGTGGGGCTCATGATCCCGCTGGTCCTGGTCTGCGCGCTCGCGGTCGGGGTTCACCTCGCCCTCTCCAGGGCCTCTCTGTAGAGGAGCGGACGGAGCGGCGGTCCGGTAACTTTGCCGCGCCCCGGGTGGTCTACCGGGTGGAGCCCGGCGGCGTCGGGGAGCGGTTTCAACGATCTCCCGCCGTCCGGAGCCCGACCTTCAAGCAGCATGATTCACCGCACATTAGTTTGCATCCGTCATCTCCTTCCTGCCTTTCCCACGGGAGCCCGCCATGCGTCGAAGCCTCGGCCAGTACGTCCAGCAGAGCCACACCCACCGGCACATCCAGCTTGCCTGGGGGGGCGGCGTTCTCGTAGGCCTGTTCAACCTCGTCCCCGGGATCCTGGGGATCGCCGCGAAGGAGCCCTACGCCTGGGGTTTCGTGCTAGAGGGGATCATCTACTTCGGCCTCAGCTACGGGATCTATCGGCGGAAGCTCGCCGCGTCGGCGGTCATGCTCGCGCTCTTCGTCTTCACGCGCATCGCCGCCGGCCTCATGAACGGGGTGGTGCTGACGCTCATCCTGACCTACATCTTCGGCAGGGCCACCAAGGAGCTGTGGGATCTGCGCGCGGCCTCCAGGCTGGCTGCCGGCGAGTCGGTCCGGCCCTCTCTCGCGGGGGCGGATCCCCGGTAGCGTCAGCATCGTCGGCGATCCACTCAAGGCAGGACAACGGAGTCTCCATGTCGCTCAAGCAGTGGCTGTCCCGCGGTGCCGTGCTCCTCGCGGTTCTGCTCCCCGCCGCCTGCGTGCCGATCCTCGACGACAGCTGCGGTCCCACGTTCCGCGAAACCGTCATCCGCGGCGACATCCGCGGCGCCACGGGCATTACGCTCGGAGTGGCGGAGGTGCGCCTCGTGGAGGTGCGGGGCGACCCGCAGCCGCGGCGTCTCCAGTCGATCGTGATGGGGCCGGGGTACGGCTCGGCAGGGGCCCCGCTGAAGGGCCACGTCACGCGTGCCCGGCTCGTCGCGGCGAACGGCGACGTTCTCTTCGAGCTGTCGGTGGCACCGGGGCTGGGGGACGAGACGCTGCGGACCCTGGACGAGCCCATCCCGGACCCGGCGGCGTTCGACGCGCTCAAGCGCCGCTTCAAGGCGGGCGAGGTGTCGCTCGTCCTGGAAACGGACCTAGCGGGGAGCGAGCGGCTGCGCGTGCCCCTCCCGCTGCTGCGCGCCGGCGACTGGGACCGAGCGCACTGCTCCTGACCTCCGTGCCCGGATCGCCGCGTGGTCGCCGGGTCACGCTCGACGACCTCGCCGCGCTGACCCGCCCGCTCGTCGGCCTCCCCGTCACGCGCGCGTGGCGCGGCCACGGCTCCTGCATCGTCCTGGAGATCGGCCCACTCACGGGCACGCACCCGCGCACCGGGAATCCGTGCGCCGACGCGAGCATCATGGTGGAGTGGAGCTGGCGGGTGGAGAGCCGCCGGGCGGTGCGCTTCGGGAGCTGGAGCACCGACCGGAAGATCTCTGGCGGCCTCGCGTCGCTGACCGGTCGCACCGTGCTCGACGTCGGCGTGGAGGGACGCCTCCCCGAGCTGAGCGTGGCCCTCGACGGCGGAGTCTGGCTCCGCTCCTTCATGATCGTGGAGGGACAGCCCGCCTGGACCGTGTTCCTCCCGGACGGCTCCTGGCTGTGCGTGGAGCGCGGCGTGCTGGTGCACGACACCCAGAACGTCCCGTCGCCCGGCGAGTAAATGACGGGCGGGGATGGCTCCCTCCAACGTCAGGTATCATGCCCTCGGTTCTGAAAGACCTCTGGACGTACCTGCGCCGCTCGATCGGGAGAGACCCCGCGGCCGATTGGCCGTCCGCGGCCGCGGTATCGCTGGTGTTCGATGTTACGCGGCGGGAGCTGAACGGGGTGCCGCTGGGCGGGTCCTATGCCCTCCTGCGCTGGTTCGGCCGCCCGGGCAACCCCCGGCCCTTCCGCGAGTGTTGCTTCGGCTTCCCGCGGTTGGGACTCGAAGCGTACCTCGGGCTGGACGACAAGATCCACGGCTTCGCCTGCATCTTCACCCCCGGAGCGCTCTCCGCGACCGAGATGGAGGCCGATCCGGAGTTCTCGCCCTGCTCGATCGAGCTGCGCCTACCGGCGGATGTACGGGCCCAGGTGGGTCCCGGGACCACGCGGGCCGACCTGGCTCGCCTGCTGGGCGAGCCGGAGCAGGATGGGGAGAAGGAAGGGCTGCGCACCCTGATCTACCCGTACCCGGACGTCTACCTGGGCTTCCAGTTCGACCGCGAGGACCGGCTCCGGGTGCTGGACCTGGAGTCCGGATCGCCGGGCGACCCGGATTAGGCGGGGCCACGACGTGTGGCTCACGTGGGCGGGGACCGCGCTCCTGCTGGCGGCGGTCCCGGCGCTGCTCGATCTCCCCTGGATCCGCGACCGAGTGATGCGCCGGACCCGCGCGTGGCTGGGGGCGGCGCTCCTGCGGGCGCGCAGCCGCGCCACCCCTGAGCCCCTGGCCCCCTACTTCCGGGACCTGGAGGAGGCGGGCGCAGCGCTGGTGATGGGGGCGGCGGTCAGCGGGCTCCTGTTCCTGCTGTTCGGCCCCGGGCGCGAGGAGCAGGCGCTCCGGCGCCTCCTCCTGGCCCTCCCGGGATACCTGGGGGTGTCCCTGGTGGTGATCGCCCTGCTGCGGCTGGCGCTGCTGGCCCCCCGCGCGCTCCGGCTCTGGCTGGTGCGCATCGGCGTGCTGGCGACGGAGCGGGTGCTGCGCGGGATCGGCGGAGAGCGGCTGGGGGCGGAGCGGGTCCCCTTCACCTACCTGGGGCTCCTGCTGGCGGAAGCGATCCTGGCGGTCCTGGGCGTGGTGGCGCTGGCGCGGTGGTGGGGCGGAGGAGCGTAGGGGGCGCGGTCTACCGGCCGGGCACCGCGGGGCCGGACCCCTCCATCGCCTCCAGCAGTGTACCGGCGATCCGGGCCGCCGCCGCGGGGATCCTTCCCTCCGGGTCATACGCGGGGTCGTAGGCGGACAGGGTGGCTCCCGCGATCGGGAGGCGGGCGGCCACCGTACGCACTACCACCTCCACCTCCTCGACCGTCAGTCCTCCCGGTACCGCCAAGCTGTTGGCGCGCCCCTCCGCGGGGTCGAGCACGTCGAGGTCCAGGTGCAGGTACGCCGCCCCGGACAGCCGGTCGAGCGCGGACACCAGGGTGCCCGCCCGCACCTCCTCCACTCCCACGCGGGTGATCGCCGACGCGCCGAGCAGCTCCTCCTCCCCCGGATCCAGGTCGCGCGCCCCCACCAGCACCACCCGCTCGTCGGGGATGGGGCGGAGGCCGGGGACGTCCGCGGCCATCTCCCGCCAGCACCGCCCGATCGCGGTCGAGAGCGTCGTCCCGTCCAGGTAGCCGCTCCGGGTGGTCTCCGGGGTGTTGAGGTCGCCGTGGGCGTCCAGCCACACGATCCCCGTCGCTCGCGTCCCCGCCAGCACCCCCAGCGCAGCGGAGCAGTTCCCCGACAGAACCAGCGGAAAGGCGGGGGCGGCGCCGCGCACCCGCTCCGCCAGGGAGCGCGCCAGGTCGAACATCGTGGCGATCTCCCCTCCGTCGGGAGACGACGGCTCCACCCACTCCACCTCCGCCCGGTGGCCGCGGGCGTGCAGGGTATCCAGGAGCCCGGCACGGAGGAGCCGGCCGGGGCCACGGCCCAGGCGCCACTCGCGCCGGGCGGAGTCGTATGGAACGGCGAAGACCCGGATATCCACTGGACCCCCTCCTCCCCCTGCGTGTCGCGCGCCTGGTCCGCCAGCCGGTCCCCGGCCGTCCTCGCCCTGCCGGAGAAGCGCTCAGTATACTGTGTTCCGGGAGGCCGGACCACCCCGGCCGGCGCGGGGTTTGCTGCCCCCTCCGGGAAGACCGGAGCGCGGGTGGGCCGACAGCCGCACGGAGGGGGGAGATGGAGCACCGCTGGGACGTTTCCCCGCAGGAGGCGGCGCGGATCCAGGTGGAGCTGCGGGGGCGGCTGGTCCTGGAGCCGCCGCCCGGCTTCGCGCCGCGGCTGGTGGGTGGGGCGGACATGTCCTTCGAGCGCTTCGGGAGCCGGGGGTACGCGGGGGTGGTGGTGCTGGACGCGGATGCGCTGGAGCCGGTGGCGCAGGCCACGGCAGTGGTGGACCTGGTCTTCCCCTACGTGCCGGGCTTCCTCTCGTTCCGCGAGCTCCCGCCCATCGCGGAAGCATGGAGGCGTCTGGAGCGGAAGCCGGACGTGCTGATCTTCGACGGGCAGGGGACGGCGCACCCCCGCCGCTTCGGGGTGGCGTGCCACGGGGGGATTCTCCTGGACGTCCCCTCCATCGGGTGCGCCAAGTCGCTCCTGGTGGGGCGCCACGGACCGCTAGGGGAGGAGCGGGGAGCGCGGGCGAAGCTGGTGCACCGCGGCGAGACGGTGGGGATGGCGGTGCGCACCCGGACCGGGGTGAAGCCGGTGTACGTTTCCCCCGGGCACCGGATGGACCTGGAGACGGCGGTGGAGATCGTCCTGCGCGTCAGCCCGCGCTTCCGGGAACCGGAGACCACCCGCCGGAGCCACCAGCTGGTGAACGAGCTGCGGAGGGGCGAGCGCGAGGAGACCGGCGCCCCTCGTCCAAGTTCTTGACATGGAATGAGTTCTCTCGCAATACTTCGGTTGCGGGATTTTCCCCTCACCCCTTCCCCCTCCCCGCCATGAATACACGTCTCGTAACTCTGCCGCTCCGGGCCCTGGCCGCGGGGATCCTCGTTCTGCTCCCGGCCCTCCATCCGGCGGATCTTCACGCCCAGGAGCAGACCGGGGCGCTGGTCGTGACCGTCACCTCGCTCGAGTCGGGGCGCCCGGTGATGGGGGCGAGGGTGGCGCTTCTGGGGACCGCCCTGTCCGCCACCACCGACGCGACGGGGAAGCTGCGCCTCGCGGGGCTCCCCGTGGGGCTCCAGACGGTGGAGGTACGGCGCCTGGGGTATGCTACCCGGCTGGCGCTGGTGACCGTTCATGGCGGGGAGGTCACCAGCCTGTCGATGCCGCTGGAGGTGCAGGCGATCCCGGTGGCCGCCATCAGGGTGGAGGCACGGAGGAGGGACCTGGGGAGCGAGTACCTGGAGCGCGCCGGCTTCGACCGGCGCCGGAGGAACGGGTTCGGGGCCTTCATCACCCGGGCGGACCTGGAGAAGCAGAGGCCGTCCTTCCTCAGCGACGCGGTCCGGCGGGTGGCGGGGGTCCGCTTCATCCCCCTGCACCCGGTCAGCCGTGGCGCCTACGCGACCATGGCCCGCGCCGGGGGTGGACGGAACTGCCCCATCCAGTACTTCGTGGACGGGGTGCTGATCGGCCCGGGGTTCAACATCGACGAGATCCAGGCGCGGGATGTGGAAGGGCTGGAGATCTACCGCGGCGCCTCGGAGATCCCGCCGGAGTTCAACCGGCGCAATGCCGCGTGCGGCGTGATCGCGGTCTGGACCCGGCCGCGGTGATCGTTCCGGGGCAGGAACGACGGAACTGCTCTTGAACGGCGGGGTTGGGCGTGCCCCCCGCGGGCGCGGGAGTCGGGCTGGCGCGCCGTAATGCACGATACCACTGTGCATAACGGCGGCGAGACCCGGAACCGACCGGGTCTCGCCCTTTCGGGCGCTCATCCATCACGCAACGGCAGGGTCCTCCCGCGGGAGGACCCTGCCGTCTTTGTCGTACAGGGCACGGACGGAAACGACGAACGGCTGTCCGGGTCCGGACAGCCGCAGTGTACGTGAGCCTCCTGATCACCCTCCACACCCAAAGCTGCTCAGAATCTGCTCAGCCGGACCCCGCCCTCCCCGTGGTCTCCCACTGCCAGAGTGTGTCGGCGACGTGGTCCACCCCCGCTTTCAGGTGCCGGCGGAAGGTGCTGAAGGAGACGTACAGGAGCTGCGCGGCCCGCTCCTGGTTGGGCGCGGGGTGGAAGTAGGTGTGATGCAGCGCGTCATAGAGTCTGGCCTGCTTTGGCGAGGCGCGGAGTTGCTCGGCGCTGCGGCGGATCAGCGCCTGGAGGGCGGACACCCGTTCCGCATCCGGGGCGTCCGGGCCGGCCTCCTCCGCCACCAGCCGGGTGCGGAGCAGGGGGTTGCGCCGCATCTCCCGCGGACGGGTGAAGCAGCGCAGCGCGTCGTGTACCGCCGCGGCGAACCCTGTCTCGTCCAGAATGGCAAAGTGCGGCACCGGGGGAGCCCCCGACAGTGGGGAGGCGGCGGGGGGGGAGGGATCCAGCTCCCGCTGCGCCAGCAGGTCCAGCCATACCAGCGGCGGGACGACGCGCCAGTCGTGGCCGAAGACCCGGTACTCCCTCCCGCCGACCCGGAAGTCGGCCCCAGGCACCCGGAACAGGTCGATGTAGGAGAAGAACGGGTTCCAGAACTCCGCGTCCGCCACGGGGAGGAAGGTGAAGGCCAGCCCCGAGGTGGTCAGGTAGTGCTGCGCGATCTTGAGGAAGGCCAGGCTCTGGGTGGAGGAGACCGACTGGTAGTCGTCGCGGCCGAGCCAGAAGCGGAAGTGCGTCGCCCGCTCCCCCTGGCGGAGCGGGGCGCAGGCCGCCAGGTGGCGGCAGGCGGCGCCGACCGCGGGGTCCGCCTCCCGGTCCTCCGCCGTGGTGTCCTCCAGCCGGAGGAGCGTCATGAACCCGGTCGGCTCCCGCCGCGTGCCCCGGAACACCAGCGCGCTCGCGGGCTGCCGGCGCAGCCAGTACTCCGCCAGCCGCGCCGATTCCTCCCCCTCGTGTCGGGCCACCATCTCCACCAGCGCCGGGAGATCCTCCTCCGAGGCCGTGTCGGGCACCGTGGTCCCGGTCTCCTGCCAGTCCAGGAAGGGGCGGACGATGGGGTTGTCCCGGTGCAGGTACATGTAGTCGGAAAGGACGATCTGCTGCTCCCGCCCGTGCGTCTGCGCCAGCCGGCGGGAGTAGTAGGCGCGGGCGCGTCCGTGCAGCTCGGCGTAGCGGTCGGGGTTGCGCCAGCGCAGGTCGGCCGAGAGGGCGTCCCGCACCATGTCGTGCGGGAAGAGCCCCAGGGGGCCGGACTCCACGAAGGAGAGCCCCCGCAGCCACAGGAAGACCTCGGGTACCTCCGGAGTGTCCAGCACCTCGGTCAGGAGGGCCTCGGTGGTGAGGCGGAAGAGGGCGCACGCCTCCAGGGCGGCGCGGTGGGTGGGGCCGGGCACCTCCTGCAGGAACTGCTCCAGGAGGGTGCGGATCACATCCGGGGCATCCGTCGGGCGGAATGACTGTCCGGGGTGCTGCTCCAGGACGTCCGCCACCAGGGAAAGGGCCAGCGGGTGACCGTGCGTGAACTCCAGCGCCGCGTGCTGCACCTCCGCCGGGACCTGCCGGCCGGACAGGTACCGCTGGCTCTCCTCGGGGCTCAGGTTGCGCAGGGCCAGGGAGCGGACCAGGGTCTGCCACCCCGGGTCCGTGCGCCAGGTGCGGGAGAGGGGATTCCGTCCCGCGAGCACCACCAGGACGTTCTCCGGGAGCTCGGGGAGGAACGTCTCGCGAAGCCAGTTGTCCAGCGGGGCCAGGATCTCGTAGGTGTCCACGAAGATCACCCGGCGCTCCGGTCCCGCGGACAGGGCCGCTACGGGGGAGATCCCCGGGGACGCGTCCAGCGCGGCGCTGAGAGCGGCGAGGAACGACTCGGGCGTGGGCTCCAGGTTGCGCGCGTCCAGCGACAGCGCGGTCGCTCCCTCCTCGTCGGCGATGTGCCGGTACTCGCGCAGGAGAGTCGTCTTCCCGATCCCGCCGGGACCGTGGATGTAGAGGACGTTGAAGGGGAGGGAGGGGGCGGAGAGAGCTTTGCGGAACATGACCCTCTCCTCGTCGCGCCCGACGAAGCGCTGGCGGCGCAGGGCGCTCAACCGATCCCCGAGACGCGGCGCCATAGCGGGCTCCTTGCACCGGGAGGGGGGAGGTACAGACAGGTGAATATTAGCCCCAGCGGGGTGGAGTGCAAACGGTTTCGAATCCCGCGGCCGAAAAGGGTGGCGGTGAGCGCACGTCCGGCGTGCAAAAGCGGGCGGGACGTATCTCTTCCTTCGCCCTCGTGCACGGCCCATCTTGGTACCGGACACTCCGAATACACCTTCACGAGCGTCCTGGACCGGGACCGTCCCCCTGCTCTCGATAGATCCCATGTCCTCCTGGAAGATATCTCTTCTGGTGGTCTCCCTGCTCCTGGGCGCCCCGGCTCTCGCCGCGCAGGCCATCCGCGGGGAGCTGGTGGACGCAGCGGGCAACCGGCCGGTCCCGGGTACGCTCGTGGTGCTCCTCGACGCTTCCGGGCGGCAGGTGGAGGGGGGACTCACGGACGCGGAGGGGCGCGTCCTCCTGCGTGCGCCCGCGCCCGGGCGCTATACGCTCCGGGCTGAGCGGGTCGGCTGGGGGAGCGTGGTCTCCCCGGTGCTCGAACTGACCGTGGGCCGGTCGGTGGAGCACCGCCTGGTGATGCCGGCGCAGATGGTCCGGCTGGAGGGGATCGTGGTGCAGGGTGAGCGGCGCCGGTGTACGCTTGTCGCGGAGGCCGGACGGCAGACGGCGGCGCTCTGGGAGGAGGCGCGCAAGGCGCTGAACGCCGCCGCGTGGACGGAGCAGCGCAGGCCGTTCCGCGTCGAGGTCGTCCGCTACAGCCGGACCCTGGACCCGACCACGCTGCGGGTGGAGTCGGAGCGCACCAGCCGCAGGTCGGGACTAAGCACCAGCCCCTTCGGGAGCTACCCCGCGGAGAAGCTGGTGGAGGAGGGGTTCGTCCGCGCCGTGGGCGACTCCGTGGACTACCACGGCCCCGACGCTCACGTCCTCCTGTCCGACGCCTTCCTGGAAACCCACTGCTTCCGGGTGCAGGAGGGGTCCGGGGAGACGGAGGGGTTGACCGGGCTGGCGTTCGAGCCGGTACGGGGGCGCAGGCTCCCGGACGTGCGGGGGGTGCTCTGGATGGACCCGAGGAAGGCGGAGCTGCGCCACCTGGAGTACTCCTACACCGGCCTCGACCTGCGCGGCCCGACGGACGGGATCGGCGGGAGGATCGAGTTCGAGCGGCTCCCCTCCGGAGAGTGGCTCATCCCGCGCTGGCGGATCCGCGTCCCGCTGGTGGAGGTGGAGCGGATCCAGGACGGGTTGAACTGGACCGAGCGTCGGCGGGTGACCCGCCTGCAGGAGGAGGCCGGGGTGGTGGCGGAGCTCCGCACGCTGGCGGGAGGGCTGGTCCGGTCCAGGGAGCGCGCGGCGCTGGAGGGAACGGTGTTCGACAGCACCCGGGCGGTCCCGCTCGCCGGTGCGCGGGTACGCCTGGCCGTCGCGCGGCGTGAGACCACGCTGGCGCCGCTGGTGGTCACCGCGGAGTCCGCCAGGGACCGGGCCGCGCGGACCAGCGCCGTGGCGCGGGCCGTGTTCAACCGCGAGGAGCTGGAGCAGCTCGACCGGGGCGCCACGCAGCTGGTGGGCGACGTGCTGCGCCGGATCCCTGGGGTCAACGTGCGCGAGCTGTACTACGACCAGACCCAGTCACGCTCCTCGATCTGCATCGAGAACCGCCGGGAGGTGATGGGGCCGACACGGGCCATCCCCTGCGCCATGATCGTCATGGACGACATCCCCCTGCGGCACGGCCTCGGCCTCCGGGAGCTGGTCACGCTCCGGCTGCGGGAGATCGAGAGCATCGAGTACCTGGCCCCGCTGTCCGCGAGGACACGGCACGGGAAGGACGCCGAGGGTGGGGTGGTGGTGATCTACACCCTGGGGAAGGGGCCGCACGCCAGGGACCGGCCCACCCCGCGCCTGTAGAGGTGCGACCCGACTCACCAGAAAGCGACTCGCGCCCGGCCCGGTGTACGCCGGACCGGGCGCTTGCAGCCTCACGGAGGCAGGATGGCCGTGGCCACCGGCAGCATCGGACCGCCGGGGCTGACGGCGATCCGGGCGCTGCAGGCGCTGCCTACCCCCGGTACGCCGCGGCGATCTGCCAGGCCACCGGCATCGTGGGGAGCAAGGTGTACTGACCGGGCCAGCCGGCGCACTCCATGTGCCAGATGGAGCGCTGGCCCGTGCTGGTGTTCTGCCACACCAGGTCGTTCTTGCCATCCTCGGTCAGGTCCGCCGCCCCGGCGATCTGCCAGGCCACCGGCGCCGTCGGAAGCGCGGAGCTCTGTCCCGAGTAGGCGATGCCGTTCATGTGCCAGATCATGTGCTCTCCCGAGCTGGTGTTCTGCCACGCCAGGTCCGGCTTCCCGTCACAGGTCAGGTCCGACACCGCTCCGATGTCCCACGCCGTCGCCATCTGCGGCAGCCCGACCTGGCTGGCGACGGTGTAGGCGGAGCAGTTCATGATCCAGATCGAGCGCTCCCCCGTGGTCCGGTTCTGCAGGACCAGCTCCGGGCAGCCGTCGGCGGTCATGTCCGCCGCGCCGGCGACGTCCCACTGTGTGGCGAGGGTCGGGAGCATCTTGTAGACGCCGGTCCAGGTGGTCCCGTTCATGATCCAGATGGAGCGCTGGCCCGTACTGGTGTTCTGCCACACCAGGTCGTGGTCTCCGTCGGCGTCGAAGTCCGCGCTGGCGGCGATCTGCCAGGCCACGGGCGCCGTCTGGAGCACCGTGCTCTGCCCCGAATAGGTGGTGCCGTTCATGTGCCAGATGCTGCGCTCCCCGGTGCCGGTGTTCTGCCACGCCAGGCGCCCCGGCATTGTGACCGTGGCCGTCAGCGACACCGCGGAGTACGAGCTGTAGCCGTGCAGCATGACGTACCAGGTACCGGGGTTCGGGCCCGTGAAGGCACAGGTCTCGTTGTTCCCGCCGTAGTACGGACGGCAGCTCCACCGGGAGAGGCTCGGCGCGTTCTCGCGGTCGACGTACAGGTCCGCGTCCCCCGTGCCCCCGGCCCCACTGATGGTGACGGTCAGCTTCGTGGCGCCGGCGGGAACGTTGATCATGTACCAGACCTGGCTGCCTGACGCACCACTGAGGCCGGTGACCGGTACGCCGCTCCGGATCACCGTCGCGGGGACCACCGTGAGCGTGACCGAGATGATCCGCGACGGGTTGGCGGCCCCCGGGCCGGTGATGGTGATGGTGCCGACGTGGGTCCCCGCCGCGAGCCCCGCACCGTTGACCGTCACGGTCAGTGTCGTGCTCTGGCCCGGCGCCAGCGATCCGCCGGTGGAGCTGAGGGTCAGCCAGCTCCTGTTGCTCGATCCCGTCCAGTTGAGCGTCGCGGTGCCGGCGTTCTTCAACGAGACCGGCTTCGAGGCGGTCGCCGCCGCGTTCACGTCCATCGCCGCGCCGGTCGCGGCGGGGGCGTCCCCCTCCTTGCGCGGACCGGCACCCGAGCCCACCACCCTCGCGGCGGCCGCCCTCACGGCCATCGCAGACCCCAGCGGCGACGTCCCCGGGCCGGTGGCCGGCGCCGGGCCGGCGAGCGTGGAGCTTCCCGTGGACGCCGGTGCCACGCTGAACTCGAGGACGGTCTGGCTGAGCTCGATCAGCGGCGCGGGGGCCTCGACGGTCAGCGGCGAGTACAGGAACAGGTTGGGAGACCCTCCCCCGACGTTGGCGATCCAGCCGCGGGTCGCGCTGTTCAGGATGGCGCTGGCGACCGTAGCCGGCGTGGCGCCGGGATCCCCCTGGAGGTAGAGAGCCGCGACACCCGCGACGTGCGGGGCGGCCATCGACGTTCCGTCGATCGTGCGCAGCGCCGTGTCGCTGGAGTACCAGGCGCTGGTGATGGCCGAGCCGGGCGCGAAGATGTCGACGCACGAGCCCCAGTTGGAGAAGTAGGAGCGTACGTCGCTCGAGGTGGTCGCGCCGACCGTGATCGCTTCGAGCGTGCGGGCCGGAGAGAAGTAGCAGGCATCCATGTTGTCGTTGCCCGCCGCGAGGACGTAGGTGACCCCGGAGAGGATCGACTTGCGGATCGCGTCGTC